>NZ_JBFLUG010000003.1:0-163630 GCF_041008525.1 Parafrankia sp. FMc2
GTCCTCGGTCTCGCCTGGGCCTCCGACACCTCGGCTCCGCCCGGTACCACCGCCACCGGGCAGCCTGACGAGCCGATCCTGCTGCAGCCCCCGCCGGATCGATCGTCTGCACCGCCGCGTCCAGATCCGCCAGCAGCGGGTTCGGTTCCGACTCGGTGAACCGGTTCACCCCCACCACCACCTCGTCCCCCGACTCGATCCGCGCCCGACGCGCCGCCTGCGACGCCACCAACGCCGACTTCATATAGCCGCTCTCCACCGCCGCGATCGCCCCACCCATCGCCTGCACCCGATCGATCTCCTCCCGGGCCGCCGCGACCAGCTCCCCCACCCGCCTCTCCACCACGACCGACCCCTCGAACAAGTCCGGGTACTCCAACAGATCCGTCTCATAGGCCAGGATCTGCTGGATCCGCAACGACCACTGCTGATCCCACGGCCGCGGCAACCCCAACGCCTCGTTCCACGCCGGCAACTGCAACGCCCGACACCGCGCATCCCGCGACAGGGTGACGCCGAGCGCCTCCAACACGATCCGGATCACGTTGTTCTCCGGCTGCGCCTCCGTCAACCCCAACGAGTTCACCTGCACCCCGTACCGGAACCGCCGATGCGCCGGATCCGTCACCCCGTACCGCGTCCGCAACAACTCATCCCACAACTCGACGAACGCCCGCATCTTGCACAGCTCCTCCACGAACCGCACCCCGGCGTTCACGAAGAACGACATCCGGGCACACACCTGCCCCATCCGCTCCACCGGCACCTGCCCCGACGCCACCACCGCATCCAACACCGCGATCACCGTGCACAACGAGAACGCCAGCTCCTGCACCGGCGTCGCCCCCGCCTCCTGCAGGTGATAACTACAGATATTGATCGGGTTCCACCGCGGAACCTCCGTCACCGTGTACGCCACCAGATCCGTCACCAGACGCAACGACGGCCCCGGCGGAAACACATACGTCCCCCGCGACAGATACTCCTTCACAATGTCGTTCTGCGTCGTCCCCGTCAGCTCCCCCGGCGCAGCCCCCTGCTCCTCCGCCACCACCTGATACAACGCCAACAACCACATCGCCGTCGCGTTGATCGTCATCGACGTGTTCATCTTGCCCAACGGAATCCGATCGAACAACGCCCGCATATCACCCAGATGCGCGACCGGCACCCCTACCTTGCCGACCTCACCCCGCGCCAGCACATGATCAGGGTCATACCCCGTCTGCGTCGGCAGATCAAAAGCCACCGACAACCCCGTCTGCCCCTTCGCCAGATTCCGCCGATACAACGCATTACTCTCCGCCGGACTCGAATGACCCGCGTACGTCCGGATAATCCACGGCCGATCCCGCTCCGGCAGGGCACTGTCCGTCATCGCCGTCTCCTCGCGCTCCGTGCGGCCCGGGGGTGCCCGCGAACCAGCGACCACAGGTGGCTGCACCAGCAGTTGCGAACGTGCTGGCCCACGCCAGCGCATCGTCGTGTGGTGGTCACCTTCGCCGGACGGGGGCAGGGACGCTGTTCGCCGGCCGCATCTCCAGCCGTCGGCGACCGGAGCAGAGTAACGGCCGGAGCCCCTCGGACGCCTGGGATGTGAGCGTCCCGACTCCCGGCCGGACGCCCCCCGGTCACCCCTCGGACGTCCGGCGGTCACGGCCCGGACGCCGCCCGCTCCTGGACCGGGTCCCCGCACGACACCGGGAGGACGCCCGCTGGACAGCCCTCCGACGCCCGTCCGGCAATGTGGCGACAGCCACCGGAACGCGGTTCAGCCCGATGTGATCAGAACGGGGCTGTTCGCGGCGAGAGGCCGGGCCTCGTCAGCTTGCGGTGCAGGAGCTGGGACCGCCCCACACGGTTCGCAGGACAAGGGGGATCTTCGCGCACGCCTGGGGGCCGTTGTCGACGAGCGTCCAGGGACCGCTGCGGACGCGCTTCCAGACGTGCGGGTTGGGGGCCTCGGCCCCGGAGACGCCGTTGATCTCGGTCATCCCGACAGCCCAGAACTCGTCCTGCTGGACGTCCGCACCGCGGACCGCGCCGTAGAACAGCGTGTTCTCGGTGATCTTGACGTCCGCGGGCCCAGGGATCTCCGCGCCCGTGCGCTCGCGGACCTCGGAGGCGACGAGCCAGCCCAACGGCTCCCGCAACGCCTCCCGCTCGGCAGGCTGCAGGCTGAGGGAGAGCGCGTTGCCGAGAGCGACCGGGGGGTTCTGGGAGTCCCAGGGGATGGTCGGCGGCGGGGGCTGCAGCAGGATCGGCTCGTCAGGCTGCCCGGTGGCGGTGGTACCGGGCGGAGCCGAGGTGTCGGAGGCCCAGGCGAGACCGAGGACCACGCCGAGCACCACCGCGACGACGAACGACCCGGCGACGAGGACAGACCGGTTCTGCTGGGCCCATGTCGCGGCGCCGGCTCCGGCCATGCGGCCACTGGCTGGGTTCACCCCTGCGGGCACCTCCACGTCCAGCATGTCTGTGTCTGCCCTCCACCATGCCACGGCCCGGCCTGATTATCGGGAAAGCATGCCCTATGGCGCCTCGGCGTCCGCCGATGGGCATACCTCGATCACTCAATGTTCGCCGCCGGTCGTTCCTGGTGACGAACTTCACGGCCGCTCCGCACGGGTCAGGCCACGCCGCCGACCACCGCCGGAACGGGACCGGGTGACCGGCGCCCCGCCTGTGTTCCGGCCGGTCCGCCGGCATCGGCCGCCGGACGGACCCGGAGCAGCCGACCCAGACGGTCCACCGCGAGCAGCGGCCACAGCCCCGCGGAGACGTCCAGCAGGACCAGTGAGCGGCCGATCGACCGTGCCCGGCGGGCTCCGCCGAGCAGCACCCCGACGCCGGCATGGTCCGTGAGCTCCAGGCCTCCGACGTTCACGTGCAGCGGGCCGCGGCCCGTGTCGATCGCGGCATGGAGAAGGGTCCGCAGCTCGCCGACGGACCGGACGTCCACCGTGCCGACGATCCGCAGTGTCTGGCTCCCGCCGGATTCGGCCAGTTCCGCGTCGACCGCCCGCACCCGGTCAGGCTCCCGGCCCGACGCCCGGCCCGACTCCCGGCCCGGCTCGGCGCCCGGCGCGCGGCCTGACATCGGGTGCGGCTCCCGGCCCGGCCTCCGCACCGATCGCGCCGTGCGCGTCACCTGTGCCGTCGACACCACGTCCACTGTGGCCTCCGATCCGCCTTGCGTCGGCTGCCCGAGGCCTGTCGCGTCGGGGCCCGCCGTTGGGCACCTGCAGCTGCGGTCGAGTCGCCCGCCACCACGCCGACGTCTGATCACAGGAGTGGGCCACGCGCAGCCCACCCAAGCGGATGATCTCACCAAAGCCGCCCATATGTTCCGTTTGACCGGTCCATCCGGCGGATGTGGGCCCAAGTGCCCGCTCCCTGGGCGTCTGCGGTGCGACCATGGGCTCTCCAACGACGAACCTCAGTCCTGGGCGGAATGGCCCAGCAGCAGGTCCGGCAACCCAGGGGGATGCTCGTGGAGACCACTGCGCTCGGATTCCTCTACGGACCGACCCTGGTACTCCTCGCCGTCGGCGCACTCGTGATCGCCACGCGCTTCATGTCGGCCTCCGCGCCGGCCGGAAGCGGCCTCGCGGTCGATGACCTGCCGGACGAGCCAGGCGGATCAGGCAGGCGACAGGGACCAGGCAGGCCAGACGGGACGCATGCCCCGGGCGGGGCGAACCGGTACGGCGCCGACGGGCCGGACCGGAGCGGCCGACCTGCCTGGTCGACCGGACCGGACCGCCGCAGGCGGCCGGACTCGCACACCAGGCCGGACCCGTCCCGAAGCTCCGACCCGCAGAGCGGATCGGACACGTACCAGTTGCCGGACTGGCCGAACCGGTCGGACCCGTACCGGAGTCCGACCCCGCAGAGCCTGCCGGACTTCTACCAGAGGTCGGACTCCTACCAGGGCTCGGACTCCTACCAGGGCTCGGACTCGTACCAGAGGTCGGACTCGTACCGGGGGACGGACTGGCAGAGCGGGTCGGACCCGTACCGCGCGTCGGACTGGCCTGGCCGGCAGGACTCGCACGAGATGCCGGAGTGGCCGGCGAGCCTGTCGGGCGCGACCGACGCGACCGACGCGACCGACGTGACCGGCCTGGCCGACCCTGCTGACACGACAGGCGCGACCGACCTGACGGGTGCGACCGACCTGACGGGTGCGACGGACAGAACGGGTCCCGTGGAGGACTTCGGGCTGCTCGTACCGGTCGCCACGGCGCCGGAGGCGCGGGCCGCCCAGCTGCGGGCGTTGCTGGGCGCCCAGGGGGTCCGTGCCACCCTGGGACAGGCCAGCCCTCCCCCTGTCCTGCCCACGTCGTCCGACGGGGGCTCAGAGGACGACCAGCCGCAACGCCTGCCCGCGCCGCAGCGCAGGCATGTCCTGGTCTTCACCGACGACCTCGCCCGCGCCCGGCGCATCCTGCGGCTGGCCTAGCCTCCTGAAGGCGCCGGCGCCGAGCGGGTGGGGCCGGCGGGGTCAGGCGGCGGCGACAGTGGACGGTTCGCGGCGAATCCCGGCGCCCAGCGCGGTGAGGGTCTCCACGAACCGGGCGTAGCCACGGTCGATGTGGTGGACGTCCCGGACCTCCGTCGTGCCCTCGGCGACCAGGCCCGCGAGGACCAGCGCCGCGCCGGCGCGGACGTCCGAGGCCAGCACCGAGGCACCCGCCAGCCGCGGGGTGGGCCGGATGACCACATGGTGGCCATCGGTGCGCAGGTCCGCGCCGAGCTTGTGCAGCTCCCGGCAGAAGACGAACCTGCTGTCGAACACGTTCTCGGTGATCAGCGAGGTGCCCTCGCTGATCGCCTCCAGCGCGATCACCTGCGGCAGCAGATCCGTCGGGAAGCCCGGGTAGGGCAGCGTGACGACGTCGATCGACCGCGGGCGGCCCTCGGCGCTGACCCGGAAGCCGTCCGGGCCGAGCTCCACCGACGCCCCGGCGGCCGTGAGCTTCTCCAGCACGATCCCCAGATGCTCGGCGCGGCCGTGGCGGATCATGATGTCCCCACCGGTCATCAACGCGCCGATCGCCCAGGTGCCGGCGACGATCCGGTCCGGGACCGTCCGGTGCACCACCGGACGCAGCCCTTCGACCCCGTCGACGACCAGCGTCGACGTGCCGGCACCGTCGATCCGCGCGCCCATCGCCGTGAGCAGGGCGCACAGGTCCGCGATCTCCGGTTCCTGCGCCGCGTTGTCGATCACCGTGGTGCCCTTGGCCAGCACACCGGCCATCACCAGGTTCTCGGTCGCCCCCACGCTCGGGAAGTCGAGCCAGATCGACGCCCCCTGCAGACGCCCGGACGAACGCGCCACCAGCACGCCGGCCTCGACGTCCACGACCGCGCCCAGCTTCGCCAGGCCGTTCATGTGGATGTCGAGCGCCCGCGCGCCGATCGCGTCCCCACCGGGCAGCGCCACCCGGGCCTCGCCACAGCGCGCGACCAGCGGCCCCAGGATCGCCACCGAAGCCCGGATCCGGCGCACCAGGTCCGCGTCGGCGGTCGACTCGATCGTGTCGGGCACGTCGATGACGACCTGCCCCTCGTCCCGGTCATGCCGCGTGTCGGCACCGAGGCCACGTAGGACGTCCGCCATCACGGACACGTCAAGGATGTCCGGCACCGCCTCCAGGGTGGTGCGGCCGGGCGCGAGCAGGCTCGCCGCCATCAGCTTGAGCACCGAGTTCTTCGCGCCCGGAACGGCAACCTCGCCGACCAGCCTGGTCCCGCCTGTCACGACGAAGCGCTCCACGGGCACCGATGCTAGGTGCTCCGACGTGGATCTTCAGAACAACCCTGAGATTTGGACGGCCCGGACCACCCCTCCGCCCTCCGACCAGCGACCAGCGACCAGCGACCAGCGACCAGCGACCAGCGACCAGCGACCAGCGACCAGCGACCAGCGACCAGCGACCAGCGAGGAGATGATCCCGCCCCGTGCCGTGGGCCGGGGCCCGCAATCTGACACTGCGACCATTCTTTCGCCGCAGGCGAAGGTGTTGCGTTCGCGAAACTAAAGAGCTCATGGTGTCCACCCCTGGACACCTCTTGACAAAATATAAGATGCCAGCTTCGCAAGCCTTCGAGGCCTGTTTTCCCGAAGAGACATGGAAAGACCTTTAGTTTCCGTTTCCGCAACATCCCTATCCCTGGCGAGGGCAGGAGAACCGCTGTTCAGGGCCCCATGAGCCCTCTCAGGGCCCGACAACGGCGGGGGAACGGCACCCTGGAGGACCACCACTTCTGCACCCACACCACCGACACCCGACAAGGGGATCGCCCGCTTCCGGGCACCATTCCGGACCGACAGCCCCGACGTCCGTTCGTCCGCCGAGCGAACGGCCTGGGCCGTTTTCAGACACCGTTGTCACTTCAGCCGGACGTCATCAGGTGAACGCCGTCATGATGGCGCAGCACCGGCTCCCGCTGGTCGGCCAGCGCATCGGTCACCGCACGGCGAAGGCGGGCACCGACCGCCGCACGATCTCGTCGACGGCCAGCCACTCGACGGCAGTGGCCTCCTCCGTCTCGGTCGCCGGCACCACCCCGACCTCGGCAACCCGGCGCAGGAACACCAGCGCCACGACCGCCCGTGGCAGGTTCGGATAGATCCCGGTGAGACGCACCGGTTCGACCGCGATTCCCGTCTCCTCGCGAACCTCACGGATGAGCGCCTCGTAGAAGGTCTCCCCCTGCTCCAGGACCCCACCGGGAATCTGCCATGCCCCGTTGTCCCGCCGCCGGATGCAGAGGACGAGACCGTCGTCGCTGCGTACCACACCGGCTACGCTCACGGAATGCATGCGAGGAAGTTACCAATTACTATCAAGCAACCTCGATGACTGCAGTGCTCGTAGCGCGTCTCGGCGCCCTGCCCCGCGAAACGGATGCCTCCTACGGCGTCCAGGCCCGCGCCCTGCTCGGAGATCCGGCAGCCACCGACGAGGCTCTCGCTGCCGTACTGGCGGACCCGAGTCGCCCGGAGCAGGTCAGGTTCAATGCCCTCTACTGCCTGCAGGCCCGCGCCTGGCGGCGGCGGGACCATCGGTCACACCGGACAAATGTCGACCGCTACCAGGCGGAGTTCGGCACGCATCCGATGTTCTACTTCATGCAGGCCGAGTACTACTCCTCTCTGGACGGCGAGCCTGCGAACCGGCAGGCAGCGCTGACCTTCGCGCTGGAGGCCGTCCAGCAGCTGCCGTCGATCCCGGGCGTGCTGAACCTCGCGGCCACGATCATCGCCGACCATCACGAGGCCGACTCCGACGCCGATCCGCGTCTGCTGCTGGAGGGCGAGCGGCTGGTCCGGCAGGCGATCGCGCTGAGCCACGGCAGCTATCCGCGCTACCACGCCACGCACGCACGCATCGCCACCCTTCGCGGGGCGTACGGGGCGGCGCGGGCGAGCGTCTCGCGAGCAATCGAGGAGGAGGACAGCTCCAGCGCCGAGTATGCGCTTCGCATCGGCGACTACCAGCTGATCCGCGCCCGCATCCAGTATGCGCAGCAGGCCGAGGCGCTCCGCGCCGGCCAGGAGGAGGCGACCTCGGAACTGCGGCGGATCCGGACCCAGATTCTCGAAATCATGGGGCTGCTGGCCGCGGTGATCGCCTTCATCACCACCGGTGCGAACATTGCGGCCGGTCAGCCACCAGGCCCTGCGGCGGGCCTGCTCACCACGGCCGGCGGGGTGACCCTGCTGATTTTCTGGGGCTTCCACGTCCTGATCATCGGTGGTGGAGGAACCCGGCACCTGCTACCACTGGTACTCGGGGCGATACTCCTCGGAGTCGGACTCGGACTGGCGGGAAGGTGAACGGGCATGCGCGTCACGGTGGCGAGGAGCTGGTCGCTGAAGGCCCACAACGAGGATGCCGTCGGATGCCGCGCCGACGGGGCGTGGGTCGTCGACGGCGCGTCGGCTCTGGAAGCCGGGCCGCACGTCGAGGGCCTGCCGGGGGCAGCCTGGGTGAGTTCACTCGCCAGCCGTTACCTCGGCAACGTCGACTGGGACGGGATGACCCTCCCGGAGGTCCTGGCCGACCTCATCGGCCATCTGGTCGAACGCGGACGGCGGGCCGGGTTGACCGAGGCTGGGACGAGCCGCTCGTCCGGGTTTCCCACCGCCGCGATCTCGCTCGTCCGGCGCCGCGCTGACGTGCTCGACATGTGCCTTCTCGGGGACGCCCCCGTGGTGTTCGCCGGTGCGGGGCCGACCGTGTTCACCGACCCGCAGTACGACACCGTCGAGCAGGAGCTGCTGAGCACGGTGCGGGCGGACCTCGACCGAGGCGACAGTCCGGCCACAGCGTACGGACGGATCCACGCGATCCTGCTGGATCACCGTGCGCGGCGCAACACCGAAGCCGGATCCTGGATACTGGGCGACGTCCCGGAAGCCGCCCGCCACGCACGGAGTCTGAGCGTCCCGCTGAGCGGCGTCGGGGACGTCCTGATCTGTTCGGACGGCTTCGGCCGCCTGGTCGAACCGTTCGGGCTGGTGGACGGCTACGGCGCCCTGCTGGCGGCGGTCCGCGCGGGCGCCGCCGAGCACCTGGTGGCCCGGCTGCGGGAGGCGGAGCTGGCGGACCCCGACCGGGTCCGGTATCCCCGGTTCGGGGTCAGCGACGACGCGAGCGTCCTGCACGCCGTCCTCGAACCGGTCGGCCAGGCGAAGGGCACAACCACAGGCACCCGCGCAGCCGTACCCCTACAGTGACGGCATGGCGGTGCACCTGACCCGGATCTACACGCGGACCGGCGACGACGGAACGACGGCCCTGGGTGACATGTCACGGGTGCCGAAGACCTCGGCGCGGCTCGCCGCCTACGCCGACGTCGACGAGACGAATGCGGCGATCGGCGTGGCGCTCGCGCTGGGCGAGGTGGGCGCGGACGTCCGCGAGACCCTGGCGCAGGTGCAGAACGACCTGTTCGACGTGGGCGCAGATCTGTGTTCTCCGGTGGTCGCCGAGCCGCGCTACCCACCGCTGCGGATCACCGACGTGTACGTCGACCGGTTGGAAGAGGCGTGCGACCGGTACAACGAGGCACTGCCGAAGCTGAACTCGTTCATCCTGCCTGGCGGTACTCCGGCGGCGGCGCTGCTGCATGTGGCGCGCACGGTGGCGCGGCGGGCCGAGCGGTCCTGCTGGGCCCTGCTCGAGACGGAGCCGGAGACCACGAACCCGCTGCCGGCCCGCTATCTGAACCGGCTGTCCGACCTGCTGTTCATTCTCTCCCGGGTCGCGAACCCGGACGGCGACGTGCTGTGGAAGCCCGGCGCCGGCAGCTGAGGCCGGGCGCGCGAGCTCGGACATGACGCTGGCCCGGTCCGGAGGCGGACAGCCACAGCTGTCGGCACCGGAACCGGGCCAGGGAGAAGCACCAGGTGGCGAACCAGGTCAGGCGATCGTCGCACTCTCGGCGAGGATGCTGACGCCCTCCTTGGTGACCGAGAGGAAGCCTCCGTCGACTCCGGCGGAGATCTCCTGCGAGCCGACCTTCACGCGGACGGTCTGGTCGCGGACCAGCACCGCCAGCATCGAGACGTGGCCCGGCAGGATGCCGATGTCGCCTTCGACGGTCCGGGCGACGACCATGTCGGCGTCGCCGGACCACACCTCCTGCTCGGGCGAGACGATCGCCACCCGCATCGGCATTACAGGTTCTCCGCGTTCTTCTCGGCGTCCTCGATCCCGCCGCACATGAAGAACGCCTGCTCGGGCAGGTGGTCGTAGTCGCCCTGGGTGAGCCGGCGGAACGACTCGATCGTCTCCTCGAGGGGGACGAACTTGCCGGGGATGCCGGTGAACTGCTCCGCCACGAAGAACGGCTGGGACAGGAACCGCTGGATCCGGCGAGCCCGGTTGACGAGGATCTTGTCCTCTTCGGAGAGCTCGTCGATGCCGAGGATGGCGATGATGTCCTGCAGGTCCTTGTAACGCTGCAGGATCCGCTGCACCTCGCGGGCGGTGTCGTAGTGCGCCTGGCCGATGTAGCGCGGGTCCAGGATCCGGGAGTTCGAGTCGAGCGGGCTCACGGCCGGGTAGATACCGAGGTCGGAGATCGCACGGTCGAGCACCGTGTTGGCGTCGAGGTGGGTGAACGTCGTCGCCGGGGCCGGGTCGGTCAGGTCGTCGGCGGGGACGTAGATCGCCTGCAGCGAGGTGATCGAGTGACCCCGGGTCGAGGTGATCCGCTCCTGCAGGGCGCCCATCTCGTCGGCCAGCGTCGGCTGGTAACCGACGGCGCTGGGCATCCGGCCGAGCAGCGTCGACACCTCGGAGCCGGCCTGGGTGAACCGGAAGATGTTGTCGATGAACAGGAGCACGTCCTGCTTCTGCACGTCCCGGAAGTACTCGGCCATGGTGAGGGCGCCGAGGGCGACCCGCAGCCGGGTGCCGGGCGGCTCGTCCATCTGGCCGAAGACCAGCGCGGTGTCGTCGATGACGCCGGCCTCGGTCATCTCCAGGAACAGGTCGTTGCCCTCGCGGGTGCGCTCGCCGACACCGGCGAACACCGACACACCGCCGAACTCCTTGGCGACCCGGCGGATCATCTCCTGGATGATGACGGTCTTGCCGACACCGGCACCGCCCATGAGGCCGATCTTGCCGCCTCGCACGTACGGGGCGAGCAGGTCGATGACCTTGATGCCGGTGGTGAACATCTCGGTCTTCGACTCGAGCTGGTCGAAGGTCGGCGCCGAGCGGTGGATCGGCCAGTAGGTGCCGGCGTCGACGCTCTCGACGTCGAGCGGCTTGCCGAGCACGTTGAACACGTGGCCCTTGGTCGCGTCCCCGACCGGCACCGAGATCGGCGCGCCGGTGTCGCGGACCGGGGCACCCCGCACGAGGCCGTCCGTCTGCTGCATGGAGATGGCGCGGACGGTGTTGTCGCCGATGTGCTGGGCGACCTCGAGGGTGAGGACCGCGGTCTGGCCGTCGATGGTGCGCTCGACGTGCAGGGCGGTGTAGATCTCGGGCAGTTCGTCGGGGGCGAACTCGACGTCGACGACCGGTCCGATGACTCGGGCGACTCGGCCGATCCCCGGAGTCCGGCCCTCCGCCGTGGCCGGCGAGCTGGTGGTGACGGTCATGGCGTCCTCGGTTTCACTGTCGTTGCCCGCCGCCGCGGGCTTCGGGCTTGACGTTCTGCGGTGTCGACGGGCCGGAGTCTCACCCCTGCCCCTAGTTGCTGGACGCCAGAGCGTTCGCGCCACCCACGATCTCGGAGATCTCCTGGGTGATCGCGTCCTGGCGTGCGCGGTTCGCGGCGCGGGTGTAGGTCTTGGCCAGTTCCTCGGCGTTGTCGGTCGCCGACTTCATGGCGCGCTGGCGCGCGGCGGACTCGGAGGCCGCCGCCTCCAGCAGCGCCGCGTAGAGCCGGCTCTCGACATACCGCGGGAGCAGCGCGTCGAGCACGGCCTCGGCGGACGGCTCGAACTCGTAGTTCGGCAACGGGCCGCCGGGCGGCGGCTCGTTGTGCTCGCGCAGCACCATCGGGAGCAGCCGGTGCGCCGCCGGGGTCTGGGTCATCGCACTGTGGTACTCGGTGAAGACGAGGTGGATCTCGTCGACGCCGCCCTCTTCGGTCGGAGTGGTGAACGCCTGGATCAGGGCGTCCGCCACCTCCTTGGCGTTGGCGTACGTCGGCTGCTCCGTGAAGCCGGTGTACTCGCCGGCGAGCGTCCGGCCACGGAAGCGGTAGTAGCCCACCGCCTTGCGGCCGACCGCGTAGAGCAGCGGCTCCTTGCCCTCCTCGCGCAGCAGCTCGACCAGCTCACCGGCGCGCTTGAGCGCGTTGGAGCTGTAGCCGCCGGCCAGGCCGCGGTCACTGGTGACAATGACCACGGCCGCGCGGGTCGGCGTCGGGCGCTCGGTGGTGAGGGGATGGGTGATCGTCGTCTGGGACGCCACGGCGGTGATCACTCGCGTGATCTCCTCCGCGTACGGCCGGGACGCGGTGACCCGCGCCCTGGCCTTGGCGATCCGCGAGGCGGCGATCAGTTCCATCGCCTTGGTGATCTTCTTGGTCGAGTTGACCGTCTTGATGCGCCGCCGGTACTCGCGAAGCTGGCCCGCCATGGGTCAGCGGCCCGTGGTCTCGGAGGACGGCTTCTGGCGGTGGACGGCGATCTCCTCGCGCTCGACCGCGGACGGGTCGAGGGCGTCGGGAGTGGCCTCGTTCACCAGCTGGGTGCCGTCCGACAGCGTGAACTGCTGCTTGAACTCGGCGATCGCCGACTCAAGCGACCCGATCGTGTCGTCACCGAGCTTGCCGGTGTTGACGATCGTGTCGTACACGCCGCTGTGGACCCGCCCGACGAAGTCGAGGAACTCGGCCTCGAAGCGGCGGATGTCCGCGACCGGGACGTCGTCCAGCCGGCCGGTGGTGCCGGCCCAGATGGAGACGACCTGACGCTCGACGGCGAACGGCTTGTTCTGCGGCTGCTTGAGCAGCTCGACCAGCCGGGCACCGCGGGCGAGCTGGTCACGCGACGCCTTGTCCAGGTCGGAACCGAAGGCCGAGAAGGCCTCCAGCTCGCGGTACTGGGCGAGGTCGAGGCGCAGCCGGCCGGCGACCGACTTCATCGCCTTGACCTGGGCGCTGCCGCCGACCCGGGAGACCGAGGTACCGACGTTGATCGCCGGTCGGACACCCTGGTTGAACAGGTCGGACTCGAGGAAGATCTGGCCGTCGGTGATCGAGATGACGTTCGTCGGGATGTAGGCCGAGATGTCGTTGGCCTTCGTCTCGATGATCGGCAGCCCGGTCAGCGATCCGCCACCCAGCTCGTCGGAGAGCTTCGCGCAGCGCTCCAGCAGGCGGGAGTGCAGGTAGAACACGTCACCCGGGTAGGCCTCGCGGCCCGGCGGGCGACGCAGCAGCAGCGAGATGGCCCGGTAGGCCTCCGCCTGCTTGGAGAGGTCGTCGAAGACCACCAGCGAGTGCTGGCCGTTGTACATCCAGTGCTGCCCGATGGCGGAACCGGTGTAGGCGGCGATGTACTTGAAGCCGGCCGGCTCGTCCGCCGGGGCGGCGACGATGGTCGTGTAGGCCAGCGCGCCGGCTTCCTCAAGGGTGTTGACGACCTCGCGGATCGTCGACTTCTTCTGGCCGATGGCGACGTAGACGCACTTGACCTGCTTCTTCGGGTCGCCAGACAGCCAGTTGTCACGCTGGTTGATGATCGCGTCGATCGCGACCGTCGTCTTGCCGGTCTGCCGGTCGCCGATGATCAGCTGACGCTGACCCCGGCCGATGGCGGTCATCGCGTCGATGGCCTTGATGCCGGTCTGGAGGGGCTCCTTCACCGGCTGGCGCTCGACCACCGACGGCGCCTGCAGTTCCAGGGCGCGGGTGCCCTCGGCGACGATCTCGCCGAGGCCGTCGATCGGACGCCCCAGCGGGTCGACGACCCGGCCGAGGAAGCCGTCGCCCACCGGGACGGCGAGGATCTCGCCGGTCCGGCGGACCTCCTGGCCCTCCTCGATGTGCTCGGCCTCGCCGAGGATGACGCAGCCGATCTCGCCGACCTCGAGGTTCAGGGCCAGGCCCAGCACGCCGCCGTGGAACTCGAGCAGCTCGTTGGTCATGGTGTGCGGAAGGCCCTCGACCCGGGCGATCCCGTCACCGGTCACGACGACGCGGCCGACCTCCTCCCGGTCACCGGAGGTGGCCTGGAAGGAGTCGACGTACTCCCGGAGGGCGTCGCGGATCTCCTCCGGCCGGATGGACAGCTCAGTCATCGCGTTGGTCCTTCATGGCTGGCGTGGATCTGGTCATCGGTCGTCACTGCCGTGCCCTGCACCCGTGCTGGCCCCGGGCCCGGCCTGCGCTCACCCATCGTGCGTCCGGGCCTAACGGGTCAGCCCGCGGCGGGCCGCGGCGAGCCGGCGCAGGACCGTGCCATCGACGACCTCGTCACCGACCCGCACGGACAGACCACCGAGAACGGACGGGTCGAGGTCGATCTGGAGCTGGATCTGACGGCCGAAGAAACGGCTGATCGCCGCCTTCAGCCTGGCAGTCTGGTCATCGTCGAGCATGGTCGCGGTCCGGACGACGGCGACCACCCGCCCACGGCGGGCGGCCGCGATCCGGCTCAGGCTCTCCAGCCGCCGCTCGATGTCCCCCTGGGAGGGGTCCGCGGTCGTCTGCTGAGCCAGCCGGACGGTCACCGGGTGGGCGCGACCGGCCAGCAGCCGGTCCACCAGAGCGACCTTCGCCGACGCTGGCGCGGCCGGGTCGGTGAGTGCGAGCGAGAGCTGCGGGTTCTGGCCCAGGATGCGGCCGAACCGGAACAGCTCGTCCTCCACCTCGTCGAGGACGTCCGCGGCCTCGGCCTCGGCCAGCGTGGCCTCGACCGCGAGCTCCTCCAGCGCGAGGCGGAGGTCGACCGGCCGCGACCAGCGGCCTGCGACCGCCGCCGACACCACAGCGAGGGACCCCTGGCCGATCTGCGTCCCGAACAGGCGACCGACCAGACTCACCCGCGACTGCGGCGGCGCACCGGGATCGGTGAGGGCGCGCCGCACCGTCGGTTCACGGCCGATCAGCGCCGCGACGGCGCCGAGGTCATCGGCGACCCGCCGCGCGTCGGGCGAGGCCGCCGGGCTGGCCACGGTGCCGGTCGGCACCGCCGTCACCTGGTCGAGGACCGACCGGGCGGCGGCAAGTGACTGCCGGCTGGCTCCCTCCATCGTCAGACTCCCGGCCCGGCCGGGGCGGCCGCCGGACGCGGCGCCTCGTCGAGGCCCGCGATGAAGTCATCGACGAGCTGACGCTGACGCGCGTCGCTCTGGAGCTCGTGCCCGACGATGCGGGTGGCGAGCTCAAGCGCGATCTCGCCGATCTCGCGGCGGATCGACGCGACGACCTGGGCCCGTTCGGCCACCAGCGCGGCGTCGGCCCGTTCCTTGATCTCGGCGACTTCCTGCTGTGCCTGCGAGCGCAGTTCCTCGACTATCTGCCGCCCCTGGGCCTGCGCGTCCTCGCGGATGCGGGCGGCCTCCGTACGGGCTTCAGCGAGCTGGGAGCGGTACTGCTCGAGCAGGGCCTTGGCCTCACGCTCCGCAACTTCGGCGCGGTTGAGGCCACCCTCGATACGGTCGGCCCGCTCCGCATAGGTCCTGCGGATCTGGGGATAGATTTTCCAGAAGAAGAAGCCGACGAGCAGGCCGAAGGCCAGCAGGCCAACGATCAGCTCGGCGAGCGGCGGCATGAGGACGCTGTCCTCGTGCTCCGCTCCTTCTTCGGCGGCAAGGATGAGTGTCTGCAGCACCAGGCGCTCCGGCTCAGGTGAAGACGAACGGCACGACGAAGCCGATGAGGGCCAGCGCCTCGACGACGGCGAAGCCGATCAGCATGTATCGGAAGGCCACCTGCTCGGCCTCGGGCTGGCGGGCGATCGCCTGCACACCCAGACCGAAGATGATGCCGACGCCGATGCCGGGACCAAGGGTGGCGATGCCGTAGGCAACCGTGCCGATGTTGCCGCTGATGGCGTCATCAGCGGCGAGAACCGCGGCCGCGGAAAGAGACATCGTAGAGATCCGTCCTTCTGTGGTCGATGCACCGAGGGGCTCTCCCACGGTGCGCGTTGGTCGGGTGGCTTCAGGCCCGCGCCGCCGCGGCGGCCGGAGTGAGCGCAGCGCTCTCCTCGTGGCCGTGCGCCGGGGAATGCTCTGCGCTGTGGTCGCCGTGGTCGCCGCCGTGCGAGGAGATCGCTCCGCCGATATAGGCGGCTGTCAGGACCGTGAAGATGTAGGCCTGCAGGACATCGATCATCAACTCGAAGGCGGTGAGGCCGATCGCCACCAGGCCGGACACCGCACCGAAGATGAACTGCGGTTTGGGCAGCAGGTAGTCGGCGCCGAGGGCGAACACGAGCAGGAGCATGTGACCGGCGAACATGTTGGCGAACAACCGGATCGCAAGCGTGGCGGGACGGGCGACGATGGTCGAGACGAACTCGATCGGCGCGAGAATGATCTTCACGAACAGCGGCGCGGTCGGCGCCGGGACGAGCATGTCCTTGAAGTAGCCGCCGAATCCGTGCTCACGGATACCGACGATGTTGAAGATCAACCAGCTCGTCAGGGCGAGGATGAGCGGCAGCGCGATCCGCGACGTGGTTGGGAACTGGGCGACCGGAATGATCGCCATGACGTTCGACACCAGGATGAAGCAGAAGAGAATGGTCAGGTACGGAGCAAAGGTCCTGCCCCGCTCCCCGATCACGTTTCGCGCGATCGAGATGTCGACGAAGTCGTAGATCGACTCACAGAAGTTCTGGAGCCCACGAGGTACGAGCGTCGCCTTGCGGAACCCCAGCCAGAGGAAGACTCCGACGAAGAGCGCCACGAACAGGGTCAGCGCGGACCACTTGTTGAAGTAGAAGTCGATCGGTCCTAGGTCGAACTCAAACCAGCTCTTCGGCTTGAAGACATCGGGCGTCGGCCCATGGAAGCCGTCGTCGGCCACCGCGAGCAGCGATCCGCTCGGCACTTCCGATACCTCCAAGATCATTTATGCTGACAAAGTTCGCGATCCACCCAGGGCTGGATCGACCTCACCCTATACGGGTGGGCCGCTGCCCCAGGCAATCGAAGACAAGCGGATGATCGCTGGATGCGATCCGTTCACAGCTCCGGCGGCAAGGGACTCACTGTCCCGGACCCGGCGCGGTCGAAGCGGAGGCGTCCAGTGCCGATCGCATCCACACGACGCTCCTCGACAGGGCAGATGCTATCCGGCTGGACGCTGGAGAGCACTCGTTGCAGGACTAAGATCTCCGACGGACAGTCGAACGTTCATCATCCGTTGGGTTTTTGGACATCTTGTCACACTACGTTGTCGATGCGTCGCGCAACGCTCCGTCAACGGGGCGCCCCGAACCGATAGATGACCAGATACAGCGCCGCGACGACACCAACGATCAGACCGATCGGAAAAAACAGGGCCTCGAAGCCCAGCAGGCGGTCAGCCCCGAGGCCCACGAGCCCCCAGAACCCCCCGCCGCCGAGGATCGTTCCGATGATGCCCCACGCTTCACCGGGCGGAGGATTCGGCGAGTGGGCCGAGCCTGATCGTAGTCTTTCCTCCCTTTTCGCATTGTCCTTTTTGCCCGAATGGCCGCGAGAGGGCCCGTTGGTGTCGCTCACCGTCACGTTGTTCCTAATCCTGGCCGACGGCGGTTCCCCACCCACGACCGCTCCGGTCCGCCGGCGGCTGGCTGCCGTTGCCCGCGGTGCCTGACAGTCCCTGCGGTACCTACAGCACCCGCGGCTGCTCGCCGGCCACTGCCGGCGGTCCCGCCTGCCCCTGGCGACTGGTCCGGCTCGCCTTGCCAATCTGATCTGCCTGGCCGGGCTGACCTGCCTGACCAGGCTGACCTGCCTGACCGGTCTGGGCCCGAGTGGCCTGATCCGCCTGGCCGATCTGGCCCGACTGGCCGGGCCGCGCGGCCTGGCTCGGCCGGGTGGGCGGTGCCGCCGGGCTGCTCGGGGACGCGTTCGTGGCTCTGCGGGGCGCCCCGGGAGAGTCCCCCCGGTCGGCGAGCAGCGGCGCGACCCGCGCCGGGTCGAAGGTCGCCGGATCGTAGAACGGAACCCGCAGGCGGGCGGCGACCCAGACCTCGGCTCCCACCCAGCACAGCGTCGCGGCCATGATCGACCAGGCGAAACTCTGCAGGTCGATCGCGGTCACATCACGCAGAGCCAGCAGAACGACGCCGAGAACGCAGACCTTCGCCGCGTAGACCCCAAGAGCGGCCGGCAGCAGCATCGTGGTGGCCCCGCGGCGGGCGACCGCGACCAGCGCGAGCTTGCCAAGCGCGAAGAACGCCGCCACCAGGCCGACCGCGAGTGCCGCACCGGCCGCGCCGGCGGCGCCGCGCACCGCGCCGGCCACTGCCAGCACGACCGCCAGCAGTGCCGCCATCACACACAGGCCGGCCCGCAATGCCGGGAGCGCCGTTGCGATCATGCCCGACGCGCCGCTCGCTGCCCGCCCAGGAGCAGCGCCACCAGCGCCAGCAACCCGATACCGACGGTGGCGGCGAGGATCGGGAGCGGCGAGTCGGAGAAGGACGCCGCCACGCCTCCGAATCCGACGAGCGCGGCCCAGAAGTACATCAGTAGAACCGCCCTGACATGGGAGTTTCCAATGGAGAGAATCCGGTGGTGGAGGTGCATCTTGTCGGCCGCGAACGGCGAGCGGCCGGCCTTCGTGCGCCGGATGACCGCGAGCCCCAGGTCGAGCACCGGAACAGCCAGCACCGCCAGTGGAATCGCCAGCGGGATCAGCGACGGTAGCTGCCTGGAGGGTCCAGCGTAACCCCCGTACGCGACCTGCCCCGTCACCGAGATCATCGAGGCGGCCGACAGCAGGCCGATGAGCATCGATCCCGAGTCGCCCATGAACAGCCTGGCCGGATTGAAGTTGTGCGGCAGGAAGCCCACGCAGACGCCGGCGGTGACCGCCGCCAGCAGGGCCGCGGGCGACGCACGGTAGAAGCCGTTGATCACCGCTATCTGGTACGCAAAATAGAAGGTCGCCCCGGCGGCGATCGCAGCCACACCGGCGGCGAGCCCGTCCAGGCCGTCGATGAAGTTCATCGCGTTGACCAGGATGAGCGTCGCGAGAATGGACAGCGGTACGGCGGTCTCCGGGCCGAAGCTGAGCGTGGTCTGACTGTCCCTGTCGATGGCGAAGGACCACTGCACGCCCAGCAGAACCATCACGCCCGCAGCGGCTACCTGACCCGCGAGCTTGGTCAGCGAATCCAGTTCCCAGCGGTCGTCCGCCGCGCCCAGAAGGCAGATCAGCGTGCCGGCGACCAGTACTGCGCGCGTCTCCGACCAGTCCTGGGAGACCACGGACAGAAATGGCAGATGGTCTGCCACTTCCAGGCCGGCGTAAAGCCCGGCGAGCATCGCCAGGCCGCCGAGCCGCGGTGTCGGCGTCGCGTGAACGTCCCGGGCGCGCGGTCGGGCGACCGCCCCGACGCGGAAAGCGATCCAGCGGGCGATCGGGGTCGTGAGGAAGGTGACCGCGGCCGCGACCGCGAAGACGAGCACGTACTCACGCATGTCAACCCATCCCGCAGTTCATCGTTCGCCTGGGCGGACCTGGACAGACCAGACCATCACCGGCATTCCAGCCCGTCGCCAGGTGCCCGGCTATCTCGGGTGGGCCGGGTACGCCGGGTAGCGGTCGACCAGTGTCGACACCGCCGCCGCCACCTCCCCCACCGCGCCCGGGTCGCGGACGGCGCGGGAGATCAGCCCGGCGATCTCCTTCATCTCACCTTCGCGCATGCCCTGGGTCGTCACCGCGGGGGTGCCCACCCGAATGCCGGAGGAGACCGCGGGCGGCTGCGGGTCGAACGGGATCGCGTTCTTGTTCAGGGTGATCCCCGCCGCGTCGCAGCGGGCCTCGGCATCGCGCCCGGTCACGCCGAGCTCCCGCAGATCGAGCAGGGCGAGGTGGGTGTCCGTGCCACCACCGACCGGCCGCAGGCCCTCGGAGGCCAGACCGTCCGCGAGCGCCCGCGCGTTGGCGATCACCTGCCGTGCGTAGGCGGCGAACGCGGGGCTCGCGGCCTCCCGCAGCGCGACCGCCTTGGCCGCGACGGCGTGCATCAGCGGCCCGCCCTGGCTGAAGGGGAAGACCGCCTTGTCGATACGGGCGGCGAGTTCGGCTCGGCAGAGGATCATGCCGCCCCGGGGGCCGCGGAGAACCTTGTGGGTCGTGAAGGTCACGACATCGGCGTAGGGCACGGGGCTGGGCAGCGCCCCGCCGGCGACCAGGCCGATGAAGTGCGCCGCGTCCACCAGCAGCCAGGCGCCCACCTCGTCGGCGATCGCCCGGAACGCGGCGAAGTCGATCTGCCGCGGGTACGCCGTCGCGCCACAGATGATCATTTTGGGTCGGTGCTGGAGTGCGAGCCGGCGCACCTCGTCGTAGTCGATCAGCTCGGTGTCCTCCCGGACGCCGTAGCCCACCACGTCGAACCAGCGGCCGGAGAAGTTCACCCGGCTGCCGTGGGTGAGATGCCCACCGTGCGGCAGTGACATGGCCAGGACGGTGTCGCCGGGGGTGAGCAGCGCCGCGTAGGCGGCGAAGTTCGCCTGGGCGCCCGAGTGGGGCTGCAGGTTCGCGTGGTCGGCTCCGAACAGCTCCCGGGCCCGGGCGATCCCGAGCTCCTCCGCGCGGTCCACCACCTGGCAGCCGCCGTAGTACCGGCGCCCCGGATAGCCCTCGGCGTACTTGTTCGACAGCGTCGAGCCCAGCGCCGCCAGTACCGCCGGCGAGGTGAGGTTCTCACTCGCGATCAGCTGGAGCCCCCCGCGCAGCCGGCTCAGCTCGTCGAGCACGACCGAGGCGATCTCGGGATCGGTGGCCCGCAGCAGGTCGAAGTCCGGGCCCCAGAACGGGGTGCTCATGCTGTCTCCACCTCCCGCCGCCATGAGGCCCAGGATAGGACGTCTCAGCGGCGGGCAGGCTCCTGGACGAGCGGCAGCACGGAGCGCAGTGCCGCCAGCCCGACCGCGCCCTCCCGCACGACCACCGGAACGGGGCCCGTGCAGTCCAGGATCGTCGACGCGGTACCGACCGGTGTCGGGCCTCCGTCCAGGTACACCTCCGCGGCGCCACCGAGCTGCATCATCGCGTCCTGCGCGTCCGTCGCCGCCGGGCGCCCGCTGATGTTCGCACTGGACACGGCCATCGGACCGGTCCGGGCGAGCAGCTCCAGCGCGACCGGGTGCAGCGGCATGCGGACCGCGACCGTGCCGCGGGCGTCACCCAGATCCCACCGCAGGGACGGCGCGTGGTTGATGACCAGGGTCAGACCGCCCGGCCAGAAGGCACGCATGAGGTCACGGATCTGCCCCGTGACCTGCTCGGCGAGCCCGTCCAGCGTCCGCCAGGAGCCGACGAGCACCGGCACGGGCATGTCCCGGCCACGGCCCTTGGCCGCGAGCAGCCCGGCCACCGCGTCGCGGTCGAAGGCGTCCGCACCCAGGCCGTACAGGGTGTCGGTCGGCAGCACCACGAGCCTGCCCCGGCGGACGGCGTCGGCGGCCGCATCCAGCCCGGCGGCGCGCTGCCCCTCGTCGGAGCAGTCGAAAACCAGCATCAGACGTCCTCTCCGGCGCTGCCCGGCCGGCCCCGGCCCGGCGGATCCCACCGGGCGGTGACGAACCGGTCCCGCCCAGCGAGATCGGGATGATCGACGATGTCGGACCACGAACCGGACCACGGGCCGCCGCTCGCGAGCAGCGCGGGAACCGCCTGCCCGTGCTCGTCGGCGTGCTCCATGACGAGCAGGCCGCCGGGACGCAGCAGCCCGGCCGCGGCCGTCACCACGGCCCGCGGGCCGTCCAGGCCGTCCGGCCCGCCCCACAGCGCGGCGGGCGGGTCGTGCCGGCCGACCTCGGGCTCGACACGGGACCGCTCATGGTCAGGAAGATACGGGGGATTACTGACCACCAGGTCGACCCGCCCGGCCAGCTCCGCGAGCACCGCGAGAACCCCGTTCACCGGCTCCACCGCCGATCGAGTCGAGGCTGCGGAGGCAGGCGGAAGACCGGCACCGACGACACCCACGTCCGCCTGGTGCACCCGCACGGGCAGGCCGGTGCGCCCGACGTTGCGGCGCAGCCAGTCGAGCGCGGCCGGCTCCAGCTCGACCGCATGGACCTCGGCGCCGCGGACCTCGTCCGCCAGCGACAGCGCGATGGCTCCGGACCCGGCGCACAGGTCGACGCAGATCGGACGTACCGCGCCGGAGGCCCGCAGCAGGCGGATGGCCTCCTCCACGACCCACTCGGTCTCCGGGCGCGGGATGAAGACCCCCGGCCCGACGGCGATGTCCAGCCGCCGGAAACCGGCGAGACCGGTCAGGTGCTGCAGCGGGACCCGGTCCGCGCGCCGTTCGACCAGGTGGCGCAGCTCCTGGGCCGCCGACGTGCTGATGACCTCGACCAGCGCCAGCCGCCCGCGGGAGACGTCGAGGACGTGCGCGGCGAGCTGCTCGGCATCTCCCCGCGGGCTGGCGACGCCGGCGGCGGCCAGCCGCGCCGCCGCGGCGGCGAGCTCGCCGGCCAGGGGCACCTGGTCCTCCGGCGTCACCGCGGCCGGCGGAGTCCTCACCGGCGCGATGGTCTCCGGAGGGGCGGTCTCCGGAAGGACGGTCCCCGAAGGGATGGTCTCCGGCCGGGTGGTCACGGAGACCCTGCCATCCGGGTGGCCTGGTCGGCCTCGGTCAGCGCGTCGATCAGGGAGTCGAGGTCGCCGTCGAGCACCTGCTCGAGGTTGTGGGCCTTGTAGTTGATCCGGTGGTCACTGATCCGGTTCTCGGGGAAGTTGTACGTCCTGATCTTCTCCGAGCGGTCGACCGTGCGGACCTGACTGGCCCGGGCCGCCGCCGCCTCGGAGTCGGCCTTCTCCCGGGCCGCGGCGAGCAGCCGGGCGCGCAGGATGCGCATCGCCGACTCCTTGTTCTGGAGCTGGCTCTTCTCGTTCTGGCAGGACACGACCACGCCGGTCGGCAGGTGGGTGATGCGCACCGCCGAGTCGGTCGTGTTGACGCTCTGCCCACCGGGCCCGGAGGACCGGAACACGTCGATCCGCAGGTCGTTGGGGTCGACCTCGACATCCACATCGGCCGCTTCGGGCAGCACGAGCACGCCCGCCGCCGAGGTGTGGATGCGCCCCGCGGACTCGGTCACCGGCACGCGCTGCACCCGGTGCACGCCGCCCTCGAAACGCAGTCGCCCGAACACCCCGTGGCCGGGCGCGGCGGAGCCGCGGGCCTTCACCGCGACGCTCACGTCCCGGTAGCCGCCGAGGTCGCTCGGGTTCGCGTCCAGCACCTGGGTGCGCCAGCCACGCCGCTCCGCATAGCGCAGGTACATGCGCAGCAGATCGCCCGCGAACAACGCGGACTCCTCGCCGCCGGCGCCGGCCTTCACCTCGAGAATGGCGTCACGGCTGTCGTCGGGGTCGACCGGCACCAGGTAGGCCCGCAGCCGGCCGTTGAGCTCGACCAGGCTTTCCTCCAGCGCCACGACCTCGTCGCGGAACGAGACGTCCTGCTCGGCGAGTTCCCGGGCGGCCTCCAGGTCGCCCTCGACGCTCTCCAGCTGCCGGGCGAGGTCGACCGGTGTCGCGAGCTCTGCGTACCGGCGGGTCAGCTCCCGCGCCACCGACGGGTCGTTGTGCAGGTCCGGGTCCGCCAGCCGCTTCTCGATGTCGGCGTGCTCGGCGATCATGCTCGCGAGCGGGGAGGTCATCACAGTTCCTTCAGTCGTCAGGACCGGCGTCGCGGGCCCCGCGGCCGCGAAGGCTGTGGCGACGTTACCGCCAGTTCGCGAGCGGCGGCGCGCGGCGCCGGCCGGCACGCGGGAACACGGGACGCGGGAACACCCCGGGTACGCGAACGGCAGGACGCGAACGGCGCCCGCCCGGGGAGACCCGGTGCGGGCGCCGCTGGATACCTACTTCGCGCCGCCGGCCGCGTCGCCGGGGCGGCGCCGGCCGAACCGCCGCTCGAACTTCTCCACACGCCCGCCGACGTCCATGATCTTCTGCTTGCCCGTGTAGAACGGGTGGCACTGCGAGCACACCTCGGCGCTGATGGCACCGTCGTCCTTGGTCGAATGCGTGGTGAACGTGCTCCCGCAGGTGCAGGTCACCACGGTCTCGTTGTACGTGGGGTGGATGTCAGCCCTCATGGTCCCTCTTCCGATGTGGCCGCCGGGTCGCTGCCGCGGGCGCGGACAGCGTGAACCGGAGCCGATGGTTTGCCAGTGTGCCAGACCCGTCCGACCGGGCCTGGCCCGCCACCAGGTACAACACCGCCGGCGGGACCCGGTGTTCCGGGTCCCGCCGGCCGTGATGCCCACGGTGCGCCAGGGCCCGGAACGTGCCGGGCCCGCGGTGCGGTCAGTCCTGCGGCGGCGCGGTCTTGGCGATCTGCATCAGGAACTCGTAGTTCGTCCGGCTCTGCTTCAGCCGGTCGAGCAGCAGGTCGAGTGCCTGCTGCGGCTCCCGGGTGTGCAGGACGCGCCGGAGCTTGTGCATGATCACAAGCTCTTCGGGCGCCAGCAGGATGTCCTCCTTGCGGGTTCCGGAGGCGTCGACGTCCACCGCCGGGAAGGTCCGCTTGTCGGCGATCTTGCGGTCCAGCTTGAGCTCGGCGTTACCGGTGCCCTTGAACTCCTCGAAGATGACCGTGTCCATGGTGGACCCGGTCTCGACCAGCGCGGTCGCGATGATCGTCAGGGAGCCGCCGTTCTCGATGTTGCGCGCCGCGCCGAGGAACCGCTTCGGCGGGTAGAGCGCCGTCGAGTCGACACCACCGGACAGGATGCGCCCGGACGCCGGCGCCGCCAGGTTGTAGGCCCGGCCGAGCCGCGTGATCGAGTCCAGCAGGACCACGACGTCATGACCCAGCTCGACGAGCCGCTTGGCCCGCTCGATCGACAGCTCGGCGACGTTGGTGTGGTCGGCCGGCGGCCGGTCGAAGGTCGAGGCGATGACCTCGCCCTTCACCGACCGCTGCATGTCGGTCACCTCCTCGGGGCGCTCGTCCACGAGCACGACCATGAGGTGGCATTCCGGGTTGTTCGTGGTGATCGCGTTGGCGATCGCCTGCAGCACCATCGTCTTGCCGGCCTTCGGCGGGCTCACGATCAGTGCGCGCTGGCCCTTGCCGATCGGCATCACCAGGTCGATGACCCGGGTGGTCATCATGTGCGGCTCGGTCTCGAGGCGCAGCCGCTCCTGCGGGTACAGCGGGGTGAGCTTGTGGAACTCGGGCCGGCCGCGCGCCTCGTCCGGCTCCATCCCGTTGATGGTGTCCAGCCGGACCAGCGCGTTGTACTTGTCCCGGCGCTGCTCGCCCTCCTGCGGCGCGCGCACCACGCCGGTGATGGCGTCACCGCGGCGCAGGCCGTTGCGCCGCACCTGGGCAAGGCTGACGTACACGTCCGTGGGACCGGTCAGGTACCCGCTGGTCCGGATGAACGCGTAGTTGTCGAGGACGTCGAGGATGCCGGCGACCGGCACGAGGACGTCGTCCTCCCGCACCGTCGGCTCCGTTTCGGTCGTACCGCCCTGGCCGCCGCGCCCGCGGTTGCGACCGCGCTCCCGGAAACGACCCCGGCGGCGCCCGCCGAACTCGTCGTCGCCCTGACCCGCGTCGCCCTGCGGCGTGCGGTCGGCCGGCCGGTCACCCGGCTGGGCCCGGTCACCGGACCTCGACCTGTCGGCGCCGCCGCGGTCACGCTCGCGGTCAGCGGGCGCAGTGCGCCCCCCGCGGTCGCTGCCGGCTCGGTCCGCGCGATCCCCGGAACGGTCGGACCGCTCGGACCGGTCAGACCGCTCGGGACGCTCGGCGCGCTCCGACCGCTCGCCGGACCGCTCCCGGTCACCGGACCGCTCCCGGTCGGCTGACCGCTCGGACCGCTCGGACCGCTCGCCGGACCGGTCAGGCCGCTCGCCGGACCGGTCCCGGTCACCGGAGCGGTCACGGTCACCCGTGCGCTCGCGGTCGCCGGAGCGGTCACGACCGCGGGCCGTGGTCTCGGATCCGCTGGCCCCGACCCGGGCCGGGGCGCTCACCGCGGCGACCGGCGCCGCGGCGCCTTCGGTGGCCGGCTGGGGACGCGGGGCGTCCTCGGCGGGCTCGGTGGCACCCTGCGGCGCGGCGGCGGGAAGGGTCTGCTGCTCTCCCGCAGGACTCGTCACCCCACGGGAGGAGCCACGCCGCCCGCGCACCCGGGTCGTCGTGGGCGCCGACTCGGTGGAGACAGCCGGACCGGCGGCGCCGGCCTGGACCGGCTCCGCCGCGCCGCTTCCCTGCACGGGCGCAGACGCCGGGGCGGTGCCCGGGCTCTCCTGCACCGGCTGCGCGGCGGGCGCGGGCGCCGACGAATCGGCCTGCCCCGACGGCTCGGCGGAACGCTGCTCCGGCCGGGCTGCCACCTCCCCGTTCTGGACGTTCTGGATGGCCGCGATCAGCTGGCCCTTGCGGAGCCGGCCGACCCCGGGAATGCCCATCTGCGAGGCCATCGCCTGCAGCTCGGGCAGGAGCATGGCGGACAGGCCGGTGCCGGACCGCCGACGCCGAGGCGCGGACGCATCGGCGGAAGCACCGGCCGGCCCAGAGAGGACGGCATGGTTGCCGTTCGCCCCGGCCGCACCGGAGGTGTCTACGGACGTCAGGCCGGCCGCAGCGGAACTGTCGACGGGCGAGGCAGGCGCCGCAGACTCACGTGCGCTGTCGGGCAGCACGTCGGTGGTGTCGCTCAAGGTTTTCCTTCCTGGAAGGAACCGGCTTCTCGGGCCGGGCGTAGCGTGTGGATTTTCTTCGCCTGCGCGCATGCCGGATGTAAGGAGATGCAGCACCCTTTGAACGGCGAGCATCGCGCCCATCAAAGGCGCTGACGGCCGACAGCCGCGAGCGAACCCGATTTCCCGCCGACGGGTGCCGGTACGCCAGCCGAGGCAACGGCGACGAGGCTTGAAGCACCGGGATCCCTGACCAGGACCGGCCACCGTGTGCGGCCGACCGCTGCCGTGAGGCTCCACTGCAGCTTGGCCGCCACTGCGGACCTGATCAAAACTGCGGACCAGATCAGGCTGGCGGGGCGAGCACGCGCCGCGGCGGCAGCGGGTGCAGTCATCAGACTATCCAGACGGAGACACGTCGGCAACAACCTAGAGACCTCTGGATCTCTCGATGACGCCACGAGGGACTCTCCGATGACCGCCCGGCACCCCTCCGCGGCTCTGAACCCACCCGGACGGCGCCATTAGTACACCATGTGAAGCGGAGGCGCTACCCCTTGGAGTCGAGGGGCTGGAGCCGCGCACCCTCGGTGTCGACTGTCAGCGGGATCACGGAAAAGCCCGGCGCGGGCACCCCGATCGCCGCGGCCGCCTGGCCGCCGCCGACCGCCAGCGCCACCACGGACGGCCCGGACCCCGAGAGCGCCGCGGGAACGCCCTCCGCGCGCAGCCGCGCCACCAGATCGGCCGAGGCGGGCTGGGCCGGCAGCCGGTACGGCTGGTGCAACTGGTCCTCGGTGGCGGCCAGCAGCAGCTTCGAACGCTCCGTGCCCTCACCCGCCGCCGGCTCGGCGGCGCTGAGCGCGAGGGCGAGCAGGGCGGCCCGGCCCACGTTCACGGCGGCGTCGGCGTGCGGAACCCGCTCCGGCAGCGCACCCCGGGCCTGCTCGGTCGACTGCCGGACCGACGGGACGAAAAGCACGGGCCGCACCTCGGCGGGCGGCGCGACCCGCACCGCCCTCGGCACCCCGGCCTCGTACCAGGCCACGGTGAGGCCACCCAGCAGCGCGGCCGCCACGTTGTCCGGATGGCCCTCGATCGCCGTCGCCACCCGCAGCAGCCCGGCCGGGCCCAGCCGGGAGCCGGCGAGCGCGTCGGCAGCCACCACGCCCGCCACGATGGCGGCGGCCGAGGAGCCGAGCCCCCGGCCGTGCGGGATCCGGTTCACACACCGCAGCGCCAGGCCGGGCTGCGGCAGCCCCAGCTCGTCGAAGGTGGCGCGGATGGACCGCACCACGAGATGCGCCTCGTCGGCCGGGACGGTGTCCGCCCCGACGGTCTCGACGGTGAGGCCGGTGGACGTCAGCCGCACGGACACGTCGTCGTACAGGCCCAGCGCGAGACCCAGGGCGTCGAAGCCCGGCCCGAGGTTCGCACTCGACGCCGGGACGAGCAGGCGGACCGCACCGGCCGGTGCCTCCCCCGCCGCCGGGTCGGTCTCCGCCGCCCCCCGCACCGGCCCGACCTGCGCCGCGCCGTCGGGCCGGGGCCCGGAGAGCGGCTCGGTGGGAGCGGGGATCCCGGCGGCACCGGCCGTGACGGCGGCGTCGGTGGAGCTGGCGGCGTCGGTGGAACCAGCGCCGCGACGGTCGACGGCCGTCACAGGCCGCGCAGGCCGAGGGCCACGGCCGCCCCGGCGACGGTCGGCGGGATGGTCTCGGGCTTCGCGGCACCGCTGATGGCCCAGTCGGGGTCCTTCAGACCGTTGCCGGTGACCGTGCACACCACCCGCTGGCCCGGGTCCAGCCGGCCGTCGGCATGCACTGCCAGCAGCCCGGCGACACTCGCGGCACTCGACGGCTCCACGAAGACGCCCTCCCGGCGGGCGAGCAGGCGGTAGGCCGCCAGGATCTGGCGGTCGTTGACGGCGTCGATGAGGCCTCCGGAGGCGTCCCGCGCGTCAGTCGCGAAATCCCAGGACGCCGGATTGCCGATACGGATCGCGGTGGCGATGGTCTGCGGCGAGGTGACCACCTCGCCGCGAACGATCGGCGCCGCTCCGGCGGCCTGGAAGCCGAACATGCGCGGGCGCCCGGTACCGGCCCGGGTGTCGTCCTCCACGTAACCGCGCCAGTAGGCCGTGATGTTCCCCGCGTTCCCCACCGGCAGGCAGTGGATGTCCGGTGCCTGCCCGAGCGCCTCCACGATCTCGAAGGCCGCGGTCTTCTGGCCCTCCAGACGGTAGGGGTTGACCGAGTTGACCAGGGTGACGGGGAAGGTGTCGGCCAGCTCACGCGCGACCCGCAGGCAGTCGTCGAACGATCCGTCGACCTGGAGCAGCCGTGCCCCGTGGACCAGCGCCTGGGCGAGCTTGCCCAGCGCGATCTTGCCGCTGGGCACGAGGACCGCGCAGGTGAGCCCGGCCCGCGCGGCGTAGGCGGCGGCGGAGGCGGAGGTGTTCCCGGTCGAGGCGCAGATGACGACCTGGGAGCCCTCCCCCACCGCGCGACTGATCGCGACCGTCATCCCGCGGTCCTTGAAGGAGCCGGTGGGGTTGGCGCCTTCCACCTTGAGGTGAACGTCACATCCGGTCAGCTCGGAGAGGTGATCCGCATGCAGAAGAGGGGTGCCCCCCTCTCGCAGGGTGACCACCGGCGTGTCCATGGTCACCGGAAGCCGGTGCCGGTACTCCTCGATGATTCCTCGCCAGGCCCGGGGAAGGTGCCCGGAGGCATCCGACCCACCCGGCGTGCCCGGTCCACTCGATACCGGCGTCGACGACACCGCGGTCATGACTCAACTCCCTCGACCCGCACCACGCCCGACACGGCCCGCACCCCGTCGAGAACCCGCAGGTCCTCGACGGTGGCGGACAGCGCCGCGTCCGCGGCCGGATGGGTGACCAGGACCAGGCTGGCGTCGTCGCCACGGCCGTCCTGCCGAACACTTCTGATGGAGACATCGTGCCGTGCGAACGCACCGGCGACCGCGGCCAGCACGCCGGCCTTGTCCGTGACGTCGAGCTGCAGGTGGTA
The DNA here is from genome assembly GCF_041008525.1 of Parafrankia sp. FMc2. Taxonomy (NCBI): domain Bacteria; kingdom Bacillati; phylum Actinomycetota; class Actinomycetes; order Frankiales; family Frankiaceae; genus Parafrankia; species Parafrankia sp. FMc2. The sequence continues at coordinate 29,382 of NZ_JBFLUG010000003.1, forward strand.
GCTGGTCACCACCGGGCCCATCGGCAGGATCGGAAGCGCCGCGTATGCGGACTCCCCCGGCCCCTGCCTGCCGGCGACGCGGTTGCGGGCGACCGCTACCACGTCGCCGAGCACCGCCGACGCCGTCGGTGCGCCGCCCGCGCCGCGGCCGTAGAACATCAGCTGCCCGGCGGCCTCCGCCTCCACGAAGACCGCGTTGAACGCCTCACGCACCCCGGCGAGCGGATGCGAGCGGGGAATCATCGCCGGGTGGACCCGCAGGCTGATGCCGGGGCGGTCGCCAGCCCGCTCCGCGATCACCAGCGCCTTGATCGTGCAGCCGAGCTCCCGGGCGCTGGCGATGTCGGCGGCGGTCACCGCGCCGATGCCCTCCCGGTAGACGTCGTCGATGGTCACCGGAGTGTGGAAGGCGAGCTGGGCGATGATCGCGGCCTTCGCGGCTGCGTCGAAGCCGTCGATGTCGGCGGACGGATCAGCCTCCGCGTACCCGAGCTCCCCGGCCTCGGCCAGCGCCTCGGCGAACGAGGCCCCGGTCTCGTCCATCCGGGTCAGGATGTAGTTCGTCGTGCCGTTGACGATGCCGAGGACACGGCGGATCCGGTCCCCTGCCAGGCTCTCGCGCAACGGGCGCAGCAGCGGGATCGCGCCGGCCACCGCCGCCTCGTAGTAGAGGTCGACGCCGGCCGCGGCCGCCGCGTCGTGCAGCGTCGAGCCGTGCGTGGCGAGCAGCGCCTTGTTCGCGCTGACCACCGACTTGCCCGACCGCAGCGCCGCCAGCAGCCAGGTGCGCGCCGGCTCGATCCCGCCGACCACCTCGATCACGATGTCGACGTCGTCCCGGGCGATCAGCGCGTCCGCGTCGGTGGTGAGCAGCTCCCGGTCGACGGCCGCCCCGCGGATACGACCAGGGTCGCGAACCGCGATCCCGGCGATCTCCAGCGGGGTGCCGACCCGGGCGGCCAGCTCGTCGGTGTGGATGCCCAGCAGGCGCACCACCTCGGAACCGACGACGCCGCACCCGAGCATCGCGATCCTCAGCGGGCGGTCGGCACTCACCGGGCTGTCGGCCCCGCGGCCCCCGTCAGTCGTCATTCGCCCCTCACATCCGTTCCGGCGCGCTGACGCCGAGCAGACGCAGCCCGTTCGCCAGGACCACCCGGGTGGCCTCAACCAGCAGCAGCCGGGCGGCCGTCACCGCCGTGGGCTCCTCGTCGCCCTGGGGAAGCACCCGGCAGGAGTCGTAGAAACGGTGATACGTCCCGGCTGTCTCCTCCAGGTACCGGGCTATGCGGTGCGGGGCGCGCAGCGTCGCCGCCGTCTCGACGACCCGCGGCAGCTCACCCAGTGCCCGGATCAGATCGACCTCCCGCGGATGGCTGAGCAGCGAGACGTCGACCGAAGCGGCGTCGAACACCTCGTCCGCCGACGTCGCCAGGCCCAGCGCGGCCGCGTTGCGGATCAGTGAGCTGATCCGCGCGTGCGCGTACTGGACGTAGAAGACCGGGTTGTCGCTGGTCTGCCGGGCGATCACATCGAGGTCCAGGTCGAGCGCGGAGTCCATCGAGGCCCGGACCAGCGAGTAGCGCGCCGCGTCGACCCCGACCGCGTCCACGAGGTCGTGCAGGGTGAGGAACGTTCCGGCCCGCTTCGACATCTTGACGGCCTCGCCGCCTCGGGACAGCGTCACCATCTGACCGATGATCACATCGAGGGTCTGCTCGGGATCGTCCCCGAAACACGCCGCGATGGCCCGCAGCCGGCCGATGTAGCCGTGGTGGTCGGCACCCAGCAGGTAGCAGAGCCGGTCGAACCCCCGGCGGCGCTTGTCCCGATAGTAGGCCGCGTCGGCGCAGAAATAGGTCGGCCGCCCGTCGCTCTTGACCAGCGCCCGGTCCTTGTCGTCACCGAAGTCGGTGGTACGCAGCCAGACCGCGCCGTCCGCCTCGAAGACATGGCCCTTCGCACGGAGCTCCGCCACCGCGGCGGTCAGCTCACCCGCGTCGTGCAGGCTGCGCTCCGACTTCCACAGGTCGAACTCGACACCGAACCCGGAAAGCGTCGACCGGATCTCCGCCAGCATGATCTCAACGCCGTCGCGGGCGCACACCGCCAGTGCCTTGTCGTCGGCGCCAGCCCCGTCGGAACCCGCCCCGACCAGCTGCTCCAGCGCCGGATTCGCCGCCTGGACTCTCGTCGCGATCTCGGCGACATAGGCGCCGTGGTACCCTTCCGCGGGCGCCGGCTCGCCGCGCAGCGCCGCCAGGATCGACGCGCCGAACCGCTCGACCTGCACCCCGGCGTCGTTCACGTAGTACTCGGTGCCGACCTCGAAACCGGCCGCCGCCAGCACCCGGGCCAGTGCGTCACCGACCGCCGCCCAGCGCGCCGACGCCAGCGTCACCGGGCCCGTCGGATTCGAACTGACGAACTCCAGGTTCACCCGGACACCACGCGCGGCAGCCGCCCGGCCATACGCCGCACCGGCGCCCACGATCGACCGGGCGATGTCGCCCATCGCCGCGCCGGCCAGCCGGATGTTCAGGAACCCCGGGCCGGCCACCTCGACCGCGGCCACACCCGGATCCGTTCGCAGCCGCGCCGCGAGCAGATCAGCCACCGCCCGCGGCGGGCGGCGAGCCGCCTTCGCGAGCTGCAGGGCGACCGGCGACGCGTAGTCGCCGTGCTCGGGCTGCCGCGGGCGCTCGACGGTGACCGCGGCAGGCACGGCCACGTCGAGCTCGCCGTTGGCGACGGCATCACGAACGGCCGCAACGATGGAGTCGGCCAGCTCGGCGGGGGTCATGTCGCGATGCTATCGGCGCGCCCGACCAATCCGGTCGCCGCGCGCCCCCGGCTCGACCCCGACCCCGCAACCGGCGGCACGCCGCACCAGGCCACGCCCGGACGTCAGACCGGCTGACCCGCCGCGAGCCGGCTGACCACGCCGATCAGCATGTCCGGATCGAACGGCTTCGTCAGGTAGTAGTCCACACCCAGGCGGGCGCCGCGTTTCACATCCGCCTCCTGGGCGCGCGCCGTCAGCATGATCACCTTGATGCCGGCGGTGGCCGGGTCGTCCCGCAGCCGCGCGGCGACGTCCCAGCCGTTCACCCGCGGCATCATGATGTCCAGCGTGATCACCTGCGGCGCGATCTCGTGGACCCGCTCGAGACAGTCAGCCCCGTCCACCGCGGTGTGCACCTCGAAGCCTTCCAGTTCGAGGTTGACGACCACGAGCTGACGGATCACGGCATCGTCGTCCACGACGAGCACCCTGGGGGCGGTGAAGTACACGGGCGAAGCTTACGGGCACCGGGTTGCGCAGTCTGCCGATCCCACCTGGTACGGTATGCCTGCTTGCCCTGGAGCCCCCGTAGCTCAGGGGATAGAGCACCGCCCTCCGGAGGCGGGTGCGCAGGTTCGAATCCTGCCGGGGGCACACGACTTGGGGTACGTGTGTTCAGCTTGGGGCGCTTCACCGGGGCGTCGTGTCATTGTGGTTGGGGGGCCTAGCCCCCCATACCCCCCGAGTGGGCTGGTGTGGCTGGGGGATGTGGGTTTCTGGGGGCGGTTGCGGTCTTTTGGCCTTTGGCGTCCTTCTGATGGATGGGGCTGGGCGCAGGCCTGACGGCTTGCGGGGCCAGGGGTTCTGGGTGGACGCGGTTTCCTGGCGTTCAGTGTGCTCTGTGACGGGTGGGGCCTCGGCGCGGCCGGGCTCGCTCGAGGGGCTCCTGGCAAAGGCTCGCCGGCTCTGTCGGGCGGTTTGCCGAGAGCTGTTGATCGGCGGTGTGCTCGCCGACGTTTCGGCTGTTCGGCCGCGGCGTTCTCCATGCGGACCACGGCTCGGCTGATCGCCCGGTCAGGTGAGTGCTCCTCTCCGCAGATCTCCCGACTGCAGGCCAGCACGTCCTCTTCGACGTGCGCACGGCCGTTCATCCGGTTACGGACGACTGTCCCCTGCGTCGTCGAGCGCAACACGAGAGTTCTCCGAGCCGCGGTGACGCGGAACCGCCTCGGGCGACGAGGAAGTCGGCCGGGCCTGTCAACCTGGGGCGCCTCCGTGGCGTTCAGAAGGGGCAGGAGCGCGGAGAGGACGTGTCGGGTGCAGGAACGCGATGAACGTGCGTTCGAGGAGTTCGTCGCGCGCACCGGTGACCGGCTGCTGCGCTGCGCCGTCCTCCTGGTCGCGGACCACGCCGCGGCCGAGGATCTGGTCCAGGGGGCGCTGGAGCGCACTTATCGGCACTGGCCGCGGGTGTCAGCCGGCCATCCGGAGGCATACGTGCGCCGCGCTCTGGTGAACGCGGCGGCGAGCAGATGGCGACGGAGCCGGGTCAGGGAGGTACCGCTGGGGCCACACGACCAGGCTGGGACGACCGACCACGCAGATCGGCTGTCGACGCGCGACGAGCTGATCCGCGCGCTCATGACCCTGCCGGCCCGCCAGCGGGCGGTGCTCGTGCTGCGCTACTTCGACGACCTGCCGGAGGCCGAGGTGGCTGCTGTCCTGGGCTGCAGCGTCGGTTCGGTCAAGAGCCAGGCCTCCCGCGGGCTCGCCCGGCTGCGGGCGAGTGTCGACCTCCACAGCTCCCTACCGATGACGGGGAGGACGCCGTGAGCGCTGATCTCGAGAGCCACCTGCGGGCTGCCATGCGCGACGAGACAGTGCGGGTCACAGCCGGGCCGAACCTGGCGGGAGCTGTCCGGGAACGGTTCCGTCGACACCGCCGACGGCGGCGGGCCGCCGTCGGCGCGGCGGTGGCCGTGCTCGTGGTCGTGTCGTCCGCCGGCCTCACGCTGGCCCGTTCCGGCGCGGACACCGCGGAGATCAGGCCGGCCCGCCCGTCGCCCGCCACCGCGACCGCCCCGGTCGCCGTGACCACTCCTGTCGGGACACCCACTCCTGTCACCGTGACCACCGGTGCGGCCGGCACCGCCTTCCCGCCGTCGTCGGGCCGGGACGTGGGTGGTGTCGGCGTCACCTGGCTGCCCGCCGGCACGAGCTCGGCCGGGCCGTCCGCCGCGGCACTGAGCCCGTTCACACCCGGAGCTCTGGCCTACCGTTCCAACTTCCAGATGATGGCGGGCGGGCGGGTCGGGTTCGTCGCCGTCACCGCGCAGTGGGGGAACGTGCCGACTCTCGCCGCGGTCGAGGACGACATGCGCGCCGCGCAGCCGCAGCGAACCTTCGCCCGGACGACGGTCAGAGGCAGATCCGCCCTGCTCACTCGCATGGACGCCAAGGAGGAGTTCAGCCTGGTCTGGATCGAGCGGGACGGACTTGTGCTCAGCGTCGCCGCGGGCACGCCCGCCAGCGAGGACGACATGCGCCGGGTCGCGGAGGAACTCACGGTCGGATCGCGGCCGCACGTCGATCCGACCGTCGACCGGGCCGTCCGTGCGGCCCTGGCCCAGGTGTTCACCGGCGGGACATCGACCGAACGGACACTTGCCGCGGTCGAGAACGGCGAGCAGCTCGCGCCCGGTCTTGAGCGCTACCGTGCCCAACACCCCGGGCTGGCGCGCACGCTGCGGGTCACGGTGCACGGGGTGGCGCCACGGGACGCCGCGCACGCCGTGGCCCTGATCTCGCTCACCTACACCGACCCGACCATGCCGTTGCTTGGAGCGCGAGGAGACAGCGTCCCGGACCGGGACCGACCCGCGGCGTACGACGCCCTGGCCGTGCTGGTCCGGACCGGGGAGGGATGGCAGGTGAGCCGGGACACCTTCTGCCAGCTCTCCCTCGGCGTGTGCCCGCTCGCCACGACCCGGCCCAGTCCCGCCGCCGCGCCATCGACGTCTCCCCCGTCCTGACCGCGCCTGCTCATCCCGTGGCGCCCCGGTCTGGCGGCACTAGGCACCGGGGGCCGCGAGGTGGACGACGGCGAGGTAGGTCGCGGTGACCAGCACGGTGGCGACGAGGGCGCCGGCGGCGGTCTGGGCGAGGGTGTGACCGTCCAGTTCGTCGAGGTCCTGAAGGGATGGCTGGCGGAGTGGGCCCCCTGGCACGGCAGGGCCCGCTGGCACGGCAGGGCCCGCTGGCACGGCAGGGCCCGCTGACGTCGAGAGGGCTTCCAGGCGGGCGGCGCGGATCTGGACACGGGCCCAGGCGATGAGGGGAACGAGCAGCCAGGCGGGGAGGGACAGCAGGCTGTCGGTGAGGGTGAGGACGGTGGCGCAGCTGGCGGCGGCCGCCACATGACCGCTGATCTTCCAGAACTTCGTGATCGCGGCGAGGACGAGGGTTTCGGCGAGGATGGCGGTGTAGACGGCGATCAGCGTGGTCGGGGCGCCCGCCACCTGCAGGAGAAGGTGACCGGCGGTCACCGACGCGGCGCCGAACAGCATCGGTGCCAGGCGCCTGCTGCGCTCGGGAACATGATGGTCGGACCATTTTCCGCCGCGGACTCCGTGAAAGACGAAGGCCATCGGGATGATGGTGCCGAAAGCGATCGACATGGCGGCCCAGAGCAGGCCGGTCCAGGTGTCGGGGGCGTCGTCCAGACTGATGTGCACCAGCAGCGCGGTGACGAGGACGGCGGGTGCGGCGATCTCGCACAGAACGGCGGCGGCGCGGGCCGCGGCTGTCGCCCTCGGCGGAATTCTGGTCGTGGGGGCCGTCACGGCCGGCTGGCGCGCACGTCGAACTCGAACAGCGCCTTGTTCGAGTTTCTCTTCCGGATCACCTCGACGTCGACGTCAACGTAGCCCAGCTCCCGCAGCATGCACGCGTACCACTCCTGGGCGGGCACGCCGTGCCCGTAGAAGCTTGAGTTTCCGACAATGTAGGAGAGCTTCCCACCGGGCCGCACGAGCCCAGCGACGGCCTGGAAGTGAAGCCACATGTCATGGTGGTACTTGTGGACGTAGGCGGCGAGCAGCGGGCCGCTGCGGCCGCCGTCGGCCGCGATTCTCGCGCAGACGACGCCCATGTCGTCGTCGACCGGGGTCGCGGTCGTGGGTTTCCATCCTCGCAGGTTGGAGGTCGCACTGCCCCAGGTGCCGCCGATCGCCTGCCAGTCGAGCCGGCCGGCGTCGCCGGCCTCGTCGAGGAAACGCAGCCAGTACATGTAGGGGCGCAGCTCCCGGATGTAGGACATCCGGTTCGCGTAGGGCGGGCTGGTCAGGACGAGATCCGCTGCGCGCAGGCCGCTGGCGCACATCCGTGAGTCACCCTGGTGCACGGTGGCGGTGCCTGGCAGGTCATGCCGGGCGGACTCGATCAGCGCTGCCGCCTCGGCGCCGAAGTGCGCGACGGTGGTGGCGGTCACGGCCGGGTCGAAGCGGGCCGGCGACTGGTCCGGCCGGGTGGCGAAGGACATCGACTGGTGGTTGAACGCGGCGCTGCTGACTGCGATGAGCACCCGGCACAGCGCTATCTGCAGCAGGTCCGCGACCGGGCCTGAATAGGCGTCTATCTCGGCCCTCAGTGCCTTGAGCGCGTGGAGCTCGCCGGGACTCCACCATTTCTCGATCTGGTGCAGGCCCGGCTGCCACAGGGCGCCATCCGGATCGGTCCGGGCGGCGCCTGCCATGACATCCAGCGCCGCGACGCGTGCCTCGTCGAGCGTGCGATGCGGGTAGTGCCGGACCTTTGCCCGGCCCAGCCAGACCAGGAACGGGTTCACGTCGGTGCTCTGGCCCACATGCCCGAGCTCGGCGGCGGCCAGCGGGGTGGTCCCGGTTCCCGAGAAGGGATCGGTGACAACCGAACCGGGTGGCAGCCCGCGCATTCGGCCGCGCACGAGCCGGACGCCGTACGCGGGGGTGAGACGCAGCCAACCGTGCCGGCCGACCTCCCGGTTCGCCCGAAAGGTCAGGTGTTCGTTACGTGCCAGGGAGGTCCGGTCGATTGCCGCCGTCATGGTGCCTCCAGCAGATGATCCCGCGGATGCGTGGAACCGCCGCACCGCAGTATCCGCGCCGGTGCCCCAGCGGCTTGCGCGGGGGCACAAGGACTTTGGGAACAATATGCCCAGGTCACCGTCCCCCCGGGTGCCGCGGCGCGATCTCGATGCCGCAATGGCATGGCACGTTCGGGTGATTTCGGCGGTGCCTTGCCACCTCCGGTGCGTACTTCCCAAAAGCCCTTCGGAAAGCGACGGGCCCTGACGAGGACCCTCGCGGAGAGGTGTGTTGGATGCGGCACGCGCTGGTCCTCGGCGGCGGAGGCGTGGCCGGTATCGCCTGGGAGATCGGCCTGCTGGTCGGTCTCGCCGAGGCAGGCATCGACGTCACCGAGGCCGATCTGGTCGTCGGGACCTCGGCGGGTTCCGCCGTGGGGGCGATGGTCAGCAGTGGCGCGGACCTGGATCTGCTCTACGCGCGGCAGATCGCCCCCGCCGACCCGGCCGCGGAACCGACGGTCGACTTCGACTACAGCGAACTCATGTCGACCCTGGCCCAGGTCACCGCGGGCTCCCGGGGGGCGCGTGACGCGCGCTCCCGGATCGGGGCGTACGCGCTGGTCGCCGATGTTCCCTCAGAGGAGGATCGGTGGCAGATCGTCGCCGGGCGGCTTCCCGTCCGAGAATGGCCGCGGCGCCGCCTGATAGTGGTGGCGGTCGACGCCGAGACAGGTGACTGGGTGGCCTTCGACCGCGACTCCGGGGTCCACCTGGTCGACGCGGTCGCGGCCAGTTCCGCGCTGCCCGGGGTGTTCCCGCCGGTGACGGTGGACCATCGCCGGTACGTGGACGGGGGCATGCGGTCCGTGATCAATGCGGACCTGGCGGAAGGCCACGAACGGGTCCTGGTTCTCGCCCCGGTCAACAGCATGGGCATTCCGACCGAGGTGCGCCGCCTGGAGCGCGCCGGCAGCCGGGTGCTGGTCGTGACCGCGGACGAGGCGTCCCGGGCCGCGTTCGGTTCGAACATTCTCGATCCGGCGATCCGGGCCGCGGCCGCGGCCGCGGGCCGGGCGCAGGCCGCCGCGGTGGCGGACAGTGTCCGCGATCTGTGGAAGGGCTGATGCGGGACAGGTGAACCCGAACCGTGGTCCCGGCAGGTCTGCCGGAGGCCGTGAACCGGGGGCCTGACCGGGGATCCTCGGCCTCGGGCCGCGCTGGACGTCCAGCGCGGCCCGAGGCCGACATCCGCCGTGCGAGGCAGAAGTCCGCTGTGCGAGGCAGAAGCTGTCAGAGGTCGGGCTTCAGAGGTCGGCGGCGGCGGGGACGACGCGCTCGCCGAGGATCCGCAGCGGCTCGACGTCCCACACGTTCGCCACGCCGCCGAGCGCCACCGAGATGCCGAGCTCGGACAGCGTCCCGAGATCGTCCAGGATGCGGTCCACGTTCTCGCCGGACCGGCCGACGTCGAAGGCGTAGTAGCAGGTCTTGATGATCTCGTCGTAGTCGCGCCCCTCGGTGTCACAGTGCTGGCGCAGGACGTCCAGCTTGTGCTTGAGATCGGGGCCGTTGAACAGGTTGCAGGCCTGCCCGTACCGCGCGACCAGGCGCAGCGTCTTCTTCTCCCCCGAACCACCGATCATGATCGGCGGATGCGGGCGGGTGAGCGGGGCGGGAACGTTCAGCGGCCGGGCCAGCTGGTAGTGCTTCCCGCTCCAGGGGCTCTCGTCGTCCGACCACATCCGCAGGCAGATCTGCAGGGCCTCCTCCAGGCGCTCGAAACGCTCCGCGACCGGTGGGAAGGGAATACCGAGGCCGACGGACTCCTCCTCGTTCCAGGCCGCTCCGATTCCGAGCATGGCCCGGCCGCCGGACAGAACGTCGAGGGTACTGATGATTTTCGCCAGAATGCCCGGTTCGCGGTAGATAGTTCCGGTCACCAGAGTGAGCAGGGTGACCCGGCTGGTATGTGCCGCCAGGAAACCCAGGGTGGTGTAGGCCTCAAGCATGTCGTGCTCCGCCGGGCCGACGTGCTCGATCTGGAAGAAGTGGTCCATGACCGCCAGGTAGTCGAATCCCGCCCCGTCCACCTCCCTGGCAACCTCGGCAAGCGCCCGGCCCAGGTCCGCGGGCCCGGCTGGCCGGGTGAAGTCCGGAATCTGCACCCCAAGTCGCACGTCTTCGTCTCCTCGCTGAAGTAGCAGGTCTCGTTCGGAGTGTCGTCACACGTCCGGACCAGATACGGGCCGACACGCTGCCGCGACGACACCACGGGCACCTCGGGTCACACAGCGGTACGACCCGCACAACATGTACCCAGACCGGCGGCCACGGACCACCACCCCGCGCAGCGGGCCGGCCGGCATGTATGAGAATTCCTCTCATGTCCGGGCTAGTCCGTCTCCGCGCTGGTTGCAGCCCTTTGCATTGTTCCTGTTCCGCGCCTGCGCCAGGAGCTTCCGCGGGATGCCCCGGGTGGGCGGGCGGCCCGGCGGGCACGGGCCGGGCGAGGGGCGCTTGACGACCTCCCCGCCAGCACCGCGCCGGTTCCGTGCGATCCGGCTGGTGCAGATGGCGCTTGTGCTGGCTGCCGGGCTCTTCACCGCGGTCACCCTGGCCGGGACGGAGGGCGGCGAACCGGAGGTCGTGGCGCTGCGGGCGTCCGTCATTCTCGTCTCGGGCCTGCTGTGCATCCTGCGCGCCGCGTTTCTGCGCGGCGAGCGGGCGCCGTGGGCGCTCTTCGGCGCCGGGATCATCAGCTACGGCACGGCCGGCGTCTACTTCAGCCTGGCGGTCGAGCCGGCCGCGGCAGGGTCCGCGAGCGCGGCCTCCGCGGCGGACGCCGGCTGGCTGCTGTTCTACCCCGCCTGCTACGTCGCCGTCATCCTGCTGCTGCGTCAGCGGCTCATCGCCTTCCACCCGAGTGTGTGGCTCGACGCACTGGTCGGTGTCCTCGGGGTCGCCGCGCTCAGCAGCGGCATCGGGCCGTGGATCATCGGTGCCGGCCAGGGCGACACCGCGGCGATCGCGTTCGGCCTCATCTACCCGCTCGCCGACCTGCTGCTCCTACTGCTGGTGGTCACCGCGTTCGGTCTTCTGCGCTGGCGCCCGGGCCGGGTGTGGTGGCTGGTCGGCGGCGGCCTCGGCGGCTTCGCGGTCGCCGACTCGTGCGTGCTCGTACTGATCACGAACGACGAGTACTCCCCCGGCGGGCTGCTGGACATCGTCTGGGTGCTTTCGCTGCTCGCCCCGGCGTTCGCCGCCTGGCAGCGCCAGCCCTGGCGCCGACCAGCCCGGATGTCCGGCTGGAACGTGATCACCGTCCCGCTGGTGCTGACGGTCGTGGCGCTGGCGCTGCTCGTCCTCGGCTCCACCGTCGACCTGCCGTTCGTGACGGTGGTGCTGGCAGCCGCGACGGTGCTCACCGCGCTGGCCCGCGCGGCGCTGACCTTCGTCGAGGTGCAGCAGCTCGCCGAGAGCAAGATCCTCGCGCACACCGACGATCTGACCGGTCTGACGAACCGGCGCGGGTTCCTCGAACGGCTGTCCCAGATGGAGGCGCACGCCTCGCAGGGCGACTCGTCCGCGCTACTCCTGCTGGACCTCGACCGGTTCAAGGAGATCAACGACTCCTTCGGCCACCACATGGGTGACGCGCTGCTCGTCGAGGTCGGTTCCCGTATCTCCGGGGCGCTGCGGCCGGGGGACGTCCAGGCCCGGCTGGGCGGGGACGAGTTCGCCGTCCTGCTGGAGAACGCCGACACCGACACCGCCCGCCGGGTCGCCGACCGGGTCCTGCACGCGCTGTCCGGGCCGTTCGAGGTCGGCGGGATGACCGTGCACGTCGGGGCGAGCATCGGGGCCGCCCTCTACCCGGAGCACGCACCCGACGCGCAGACGCTGCTGCAGCGGGCGGACGTCGCCATGTACGGAGCGAAGTCCGGGCGGACCGGGGTCGAGTACTACCGTCCGGGCACCGAGGCCGACACGCTGCTGCGCCTCGACATGATCGAGTCACTGCGCTCCGCGCTGGGCACCGGCCAGCTGGAGGTCCACTACCAGGCCAAGATCGACCTGGCCTCCGGCCGGCCGCACGGGGTGGAGGCACTCGTCCGGTGGCGCCACCCGAGCCGGGGGCTGCTCACCCCGGAGGCCTTCGTCCCGCTGGCCGAACAGGCGGGGCTGATGCGCATGCTCACCATCGAGGTGCTCGAGATGTCCCTCGCCCAGTGCCGGGCGTGGCGCGACGCCGGCCTGGACATCACCGTCGCCGTCAACCTGGCGGCGTCCGACCTGCTCGACCTCGCGTTCCCGGACCAGGTCCGCGGGCTGCTCGGCCAGTACGGGCTACCCCCCTCGGCGCTGGAGCTGGAAATCACCGAGACCACGCTGATGCGCGACCTGGTGCGCTCCGCGGCGGTGCTCGGCGAGCTGCGTGAGCTCGGCGTACAGATCGCCGTGGACGACTACGGTACGGGGTACTCGTCGCTCGCATACCTCCAGGAGCTTCCCGTAGACATCCTGAAGATGGACAGATCGTTCGTCACGAAGCTGGAGGACGGCTCCCGGGCCCGCCGGCAGAAGGCCGAGGCGATCGTCCGGTCCACGATCGGGCTCGCGCACGAGCTCGGCCTGCGGATCGTGGTCGAGGGGGTCGACAGCGCCAGTGTGCTCGCGAAGCTGCGGAACTACGGGTGTGACCTCGCCCAGGGCTACTTCATCGGCCGCCCGCGTCCCGCGGCCGAGGTCACGCCGATGCTGACCGTTCCCGCTCCCGCACCTGTGCCCGCTCCCGCACCTGTCTCCGCTCCCACGCCTGTCTCCGCTCCCGCGCCTGTGTCCGCCCCGGCGCCCGCACCTGCCACGGCGCCCGTGGGGGTTGCCAGGCCCGCGGCCGTGGCGATGCCCTCGTCCACGGTGCTGACCCCACCGGTGCAGTGCTGAGCCCGCTCGCCCCATGCTGACTCCGCCCGCCCCCAGGCCCGAGCGGTCCGGCTGGGACCATCCGCTGCTCGGCCGCTACCTCGACCAGGCTCCGCCGGACGGACCGGTGGCGGCCGGCGGTGGCATGGCGCCGGCGACGCTGGTCGGCGCCTACCGCCAGGGCGCCTTCCCCTGGCCCACCGACGACCCCGAGGCGTCGGAGGAGCTGCGTGCCGCCCTCGGCCTGGCGATCGCCCGCGGGATGATCCCCCGCATCCCCGCTCCGGTTCCGGCGCCACCGCCGGCGCCGTCGAGGCCGCCCGGGGTGATCGACGGTCCGCGGACCGGAGACGTAGGCGGAGGCGTGGAGGACGTGGACGGGGGCGGGGGCGGGGGCGGGGCTGACGCTGATCTGCTGGATCCGCCGTGGTGGTGCCCCGACCCGCGGACCGTGCTCGCCCCGGGCGAGATGAGGATTCGGCGCTCGCTCGTCATCCGGATGCGCAACAGCAGCTGGACCAGCACGGTGAACCAGTGCTTCGTGGACGTCGTCCGCCACTGCCGGCGCGAGGGCCCGCATCAGTGGATCACCGACGAGCTGGTCGAGGGCTACGCGGAGCTGCACGCCCTCGGCTGGGCCCACAGCATCGAGATCTGGGACGACGACCGCCTCGTCGGCGGGATGTACGGGGTGCTCGTCGGGCGGATCTTCACCGGCGAGTCCATGTTCCATCGTGCCTCGGACGGTTCGAAGGTCGCCCTGGTCGACTTCCTCGACCGGTTCGGCCGGGCCGGCGGAGTGCTGCTCGACGCGCAGCTCACGACGTCCCACCTGACATCGCTCGGTGCCCGCGAGGTACCGCGGGCCGAGTTCCTCGCGACGCTGCGGGCCGTGCGTGACGACGAGGTTCGCCTGGAGTGCGGGCGGCTGCCCGTCTCCCGGCTGGCGCCGCCGCGCAAGCCGCCCCCGGCCCGGCTGCGGCACGCCGACCCCCCGGGCGGGTGACCGGAGCGCCCGCCGGGCCGCTGCCGCCGGGTCAGACCTTGCGCAGAACCATCGCGAGGTTCCAGGTGACGACCTCACGGGCGCCGGGGACCCGCAGAATTACCTTCGCCCAGTCCGGGAGGTAGCGCGGCATCGCGTCGACCACGACGACGTCCGAGCGCTGGCGGGCCCAGGCGAGGGTGCCGGCGACCGACACCGGGAACAGTGTCTCGCCGAACCGGTTCTTCGGCGCGTGCCCCTCCCGCTTCCGGAAACGCTCCGCCGCCCGGTGGCCACCCAGGTAGTGCCACGGCGCCGTCTCGTGCCCGCCCCACGGCGAGAGCCAGTTGGTGTAGCTCAGGAAGATGAGCCCGCCGGGGCGCGTGACCCGGACCAGCTCCGAGCACATCCGCCACGGGTCCGGAACATGCTCGAGGACGTTCGAGCTGTAGCACAGGTCGATCGATCCTGAGCGGAACGGCAGCTCGAGGGCGCTCCCGCGGATTCGGCCCGGCACCTCGATACCGCCGGCCTCCATCTCGGAGACGTCGGGCTCGACCCAGTAATAGCGGGCGCCCGCATCGAGGAAGGCCGACCGGAAGTAGCCGGGGCCACCGCCCACGTCCAGCACGAGCTGGCCGGAAAGCGACGTGTACCGGGCCAGCTGGCGGACGGAGTCGGCCGCGATCAGGGAGTAGAAGCCGGCCGGGTCGACCGGTTCCTTGCGGTGTGCCTTGAAAAGGGTGACCGACCGGGACAGGCCGAAGCCGGAATAGGGCAGGTTACGTAGAACCGGCGGGCCCTCGGAGGCAGGCCTGGTCGGAGCCGACGCGCTCGATGTCGCGCTGTCCGAAGCGGAGGCGGTCTCAGGCATGCGGGGACGATAACACCACGCCCGCACGGGGATGTTCCGGCCGTGGCCGCACCGGCGGCTCCCTTCCCGGAAGGTCCCAGCCGCCTGGAACATCCCGGCAACCGGTTCTCCCGCCCGGGCGGATCCACCCCGCCGCACGGCCGGACCCCACCGCACGGCCGGACCCCACCGGAACGGCCGGGGGACCGGGCGCGGTCTTCCGCCCCCGCCGAGCCGCCTGGCCGAGCAGCTGCCTTCCGCCCTGCCGATCGGCTACCTGCCGCGTTCGCCGGACCACCCGTCCAGCTCGCCGGACCACCCGCCCGGATGACCGACGGCTGACCGCACGATCGGAACTCGCCAGCCGGACAGCCGCGAATCCGCAGGCCGGACGCCCGGGCCCCGGGGCTCGGCCGACCCGACCCCGCACCGCGCGCGCCACCTTCGCGGGCGCCCCCGCGCAGTGGCGCCGGAGAAAACAGGAAACAAGTGGAAAGCACCGACGGCAGCAGCTATTGTGCGTATGTAGTTCTTCGCCACGCGTTGCGCCCACCGCATTGCCGTACGGCGGCCCGGGCGGTCTTTCGTCGATTCTTCTTGTTTCCCGTGCCCCCGGAGACAATGTTTTCGGGGATCTTGAGAGGCCGGTGACGGCGATGACACCCCCGGTGTGCCGACCGGGCCCGGAAGTCGGGCCCGAATGACGCAGACCTCGGATTCCCTGCCCCCGACCATCGAACCGATCCGTACACCGATCGCCAGCGCTCCGATACCCGGGTCGGCGCCGGGCGCGGGTCTGCGACGGGTACTTGCCCGGCCCTACGGGGTCATGGCCGAGCTGGACCGCATGCGCCGCCAGTCACCGTTCTACGACTCGCAGGTGGATGAAATCGATCAGCGCCGCATTCGAATCGGTGGCCGTTGGCTGATCGATTTCGCCTCGTGCAACTATCTTGGTTTCGATCTGGACCGTGAGATCATCGCCGCCGTTCCCGAGTATCTCGATCGCTGGGGAACGCATCCGAGCTGGTCACGTATCATTGCTAATCCACGACTGTTCGTGGAGATTGAAGAGGCTCTCACCGAGCTGCTCGGCGCACCTGACACCTTGCTGCTGCCGACCGTCAGTCATATCCACCTGTCGGTGCTGCCCGCACTTGTCGGCCAGGGCGCGCTCTTCGTCGAGCTGCACGCGCACAGCTCGGTTCATGACGGCGCCACGATGGCGGTCGGCCGGGGCGCCACCGTGCGCCGCTTCCGGGAGGAGCGGCTGGACCGGCTGGAGCGCGCGCTACGCGCCTGCACCCTGTACCCGCGGGTCGTCGCCGTCGACGGGGTGAACAGCATGACCGGCAACGGGCCGCGGCTGGCCGAGCTCGTCGCACTCGTCCGGGAGCACGAGGCGGTCCTCTACGTCGATGACGCGCACGGCTTCGGCGTCCTCGGCGAGCGCTCACCGGCCGAGCCGACGCCGTACGGCCTGCGCGGCAACGGCATCGTCCGCCACCTGGGGCAGAGCTACGACGACGTCGTCATGGTCGGCGGGTTCTCGAAGTCGTACTCCTCGCTGCTCGCGTTCGCCACCTGCCCGACCGAGCTGAAGGACTACCTGAAGACCATGGCCAACCCGTACATCTTCTCCGGGCCGCCCCCGGTGGCCTCGCTCGCGACGGCGCAGGTCGGTCTGCGGGTCAACGCCGAGCGCGGCGAGCAGGCCCGGGCGAGGCTCCACGCACTGACCGCCCGCGTGCTCACCGGGCTGCGCTCGCTCGGGCTGGCGACCCTGAACCGCTCCGGCCATCCGATCATCGAGGTACCGCTGACCGACCCCGCCCACGCGGACGCGCTCGGCGCCCACCTCTACGACCGGGGCATCTACGTGACCGTGGCGCCCTTCCCGGTGGTGCCACGGGACCAGGTCGGAGTCCGGGTCCAGGTGACGGCCGCGAACACCGAGGACGAGATCGACATCCTGCTGGACGTCCTCGACGACGCGGCCCGGCTCTTCCCCCTGCGCCGCCTCGACTGAGCGCAGGCGGAGAGGACGTCAGATCAGGCGCAGCTGCCGGCCGGCCGAGCGGCGCCGGGCCCGGGCGGCGTCGGCCGGCGAGCCCGCCCGCTTCTCCAGGTGCCGGCCGTCGATCGCCGCCAGGAACGGCGACGGGCCGGTCTCCACCGGCTCGCCGCCGCGGCGGCGCTGCGCGGCATGGGTGAGGACCAGCCGGCGGCGGGCCCGGGTGATCCCGACGAAGAACAGGCGCCGCTCCTCCGCCTCCTCGTCCGTCTCCGCAGCGGGGGGTGCGGCGCCCCACCGCAACGGCAGCAGGCCCTCCTCACAGCCGACGATGATCACCATGTCGAACTCCAGGCCCTTGGACGCGTGCAGGGTCAGCAGGGAGATCCGGTCGGCGCGCGGGTCGAGCCCGTCCACCTCGGTGCCGAGCGTGACCGCGGTCAGGAAGGCCGCGAGATCGTCGCCCGCAGCCGCGGCGGGTGGGGTCAGCAGCTCGACGGCACGGCGGATCTCCGCCGCGGTCGGCAGCCGGCCCGGACCCGGCTCCCGCTGTGGCGCGGCCGCGGTCCCCGCGGCACCGAGGACGGAGTCCGCCGCGGCCGCGAGGTCGGCGAGACGGGCGGCTGCGTCCCGCAGCAGCGCGGTCACGGCACGCGGTGCCCCCTCGTTGCCGCCGCGCAGGTCGGCCAGCAGGGCCGCGACGGCCGGCAGGTCCGCGAGCGGGGTGTGCGAGTGCTGCCGGAAGGGGAACCCGCGCCGCAGCAGTGCGTCGACGATCGGCTCGGCCTGCCGGGACGTCCGGTAGAGGACGGCGATGTCGGCGAAGGACAACCGGCCCCGCTCCGAGCCGTCGACACCCGAGTCGAGAGCGTGGAACGAGGTGCCGCCGAGCGCCTCCTCGACGAGCTCGGCGACGGCATTGGCCTCGTCCGCCTCACTCGCGCATCGCCGCACCACGACGGGGCTGTCCTCGTCCAGCCCGGTCATCGCGCGCAGCTCACGGTCGGGCACGAACGTGCTGGGCGCGATCGCGTCCAGCGCCGCCCCGACGATGGTCGGGGTCGAACGGTAGTTGCGGGTCAGCGAGACCCGCCGGGTGCCGGGGCGATCCTGCGCGAATCGCAGGAAGAAGCCGACCTCCGCGCCGCGGAAGCTGTAGATGGCCTGGTCGGGATCGCCGATCGCGCACAGGTCGCCCTCCGGCGGGCAGAGCTCGCGCAGCAGCCCGTACTGCACCTCGTCGATGTCCTGGAACTCGTCGACCCAGAGGTGACGCCACCGCTGCTGGTACTCACGGGCCAGGTCCGGCGCCGACCGCAGGAGCCCGAGCGGGAGGGTCACCAGGTCGTCGAGATCCACCATGTTGCGGTCGCGCAGGGCGGCGTCGTACCGCGCGAGCGCCCCGGCGGACGGGTGCTCCCGGTAGGGCTGGCCAAGCGCGCGCCGCCGCTTGAGGTCGGCCAGTGCGGTGATGGCGCGGCCGCGGGCCAGGGCGCTGCCGGCGCCGTGCAGCGCCTCGTCCACCAGCTCGGCGCGGACGGCGTCGTCGGCCACCTGCACCTGTGGGGAACGCGCGAGCGCCCCGTGCCGCTCACGGATGATCATAAGCCCGAGCCCGTGGAACGTCGTGGCGGTCACCCCGGCTCCGTCCGGGCCGACCAGGGGGTCGAGCCGCTCCCGCAGCTCGCCGGCCGCGCGGCGGGTGAACGTCACGGCCAGGCACTGCTCGGCGGGCACCGCCAGCTCCCGCACCCGGTGGGCGATGGCGTGCACCAGCGTGCGGGTCTTTCCGGTGCCCGGCCCGGCGAGGACCAGCAGCGGCCCGCCGGCATGCTCGGCCGCTCGGCGCTGGTCCGGGTCCAGCCCGTCGAGGACGGAGGGATGGCCCTCGTCGGATCCGACAGCAGTGTCCAACACGGCACCGTCGGCACCGAGGGCGCTGTCGAGGCCGGTCGGGCTGTCGAGGCCGGCGGCGCCGGTCGGCAGCGACCGCGGTGGCTCCCCCGGTCGGGGGGTGGGTGGCTCCGGGGCCTCCCCCACGTCGGCGGCGAGTGCACTGGGGCGTCGTCCGCCGCCCCGGCTCCGCCGGCCACGACCCGGAACCGGCGGGCCGGCGTCGAAGAGGGTCCCGGCGTCGGCGTCGGCGCCGAGCTCGCCGGGCTGGAACAGCCGAATGACGCCGTACTCGCCATCGTAGCCGGCCTCGCGGATCACCTCACCGCGGCGCAGGCGCCCGATGCCCTCCACCAGCGTCGGCGAACCAGCCTCGGCGATCGCGTCGAGCGGGACGTCCGAGAGGATGCCGAGTTCGGGCCCCAGCCGGGACACCAACGCCGTGACCTGGGTCGCGACGGACTTGCTCTTGGGCCCGACGCCGAGGATCTCCCCGACGATCTCGGGCAGGGCGACGAGCGAGGTGACGTCGCCGGCCGTGTCGGGCCGCCGTGACTCGGTCCGGTCCGAGAGCGTGTCGACCCGGTTGAGCACCCCGACGGTCAGACCCCGCCCGCAGGCGGGGCAGATGCCGCCGAGCGCACGGGTCTCCTCCGGGGTGAGCGCGACGCCGCACTTGCGGTGCCCGTCGTGGTGGTACTTCCCCTCCTCGGGAAAGAACTCGACGGTGCCGCCGAAACCGTCGCCGGTGCGCAGCGCGCGCAGGATCGAGAAGTAGTCGGGCTCGCAGGTGAAGGCGGTCGCCTCCCGGCCGAGCATCGGCGGGGAGTGCGCGTCGGAGTTGCTGACGAGCCGGTACCGGTCCAGCCCGGAGATCCGCCAGAACATCTCCGGATCCGCGGAGAGCCCGGTCTCCAGCGCGAAGAT
This sequence comes from Parafrankia sp. FMc2, assembly GCF_041008525.1. Lineage (NCBI taxonomy): Bacteria > Bacillati > Actinomycetota > Actinomycetes > Frankiales > Frankiaceae > Parafrankia > Parafrankia sp. FMc2. The sequence goes on from NZ_JBFLUG010000003.1 coordinate 48,827, forward strand.
CTCGTCCGCGAGATCGGCATAGCAGTCCTCGACCGCGTCGAAACCCGACTTCGAGCCGAGAACGGCGAACCAGGGCGTCCAGACGTGCGCCGGGACCAGGTAGCAGTCCTCGCCGCCGCCGAGGGTTATCTCCAGCAGGTCGCGGGAGTCCAGGCCGAGGATCGGACGTCCGTCGGCGGCCAGGTTGCCGATTCGGGCCAGTGCGGACGTGATCCGTCCGGCCGACTCGCGATCGGGTGCGTAGAGAAGGTGATGGACCTTTCTGGTGCGCTCACCACGCTTGTAGATCGTGGAGATCTCGGTGGAGATCATGAATCGCGTCGCGGTGCGGCATGAGGCCGGCAGCGTCGCGAGGACGTCGCGCTCCAGGTCCGGCCGCAGCCGGAACAGCCCGGGCTCCGCCGGCACCAGTTTGGTCGCCAGCTCCTGCGACCAGGCCGGATGGGTGAAGTCGCCGGTGCCGACGACGCGGATGCCTTTCCGGGCCGCCCACCACGCCAGGTGCTCCAGGTCGCAGTCGCGGCTGCACGCCCGCGAGTACCTGGAGTGGACGTGGGTGTCGGCAAAGAACCGTGACCTCACGGATGCGTATGTTGTCGCATCCCACTTCCGGGCCAGGCAGCGGCACGCCGGTGGGCACGCCGGCGGACGCACCCGGCGCAGGGAGCGACCACAGCCAGACCACGGTCAGCCACGCCGATCCGCGGGCGACCCCGCTGCGCCACCCCCGGCCATCGCCTTCGGCCATCCCGCCCCCTGAGCCAACCGTGCATGCGGACGAGTGCCGCATTCAGCGGGTCGCGGACGCACCGTCCTGGTTCGTCCGGGAGGCTTGCACAAGTTCCCGTACTGGTTGCTCCGGTACCGGAATGATCGGAACAGGGCGTTCGCGACGCCCCGTCACGAGTTCCGCCGCCGGCAGGCGCCGGGCGGAATCGGAGGAGATATGACGACGGACTCGGGAACGGCGGATTCGGGCGTGGTGGGCGCGAGGGCCACGGATGCGCCGAAAGGCACGACGGACGGCACGGAGAGCCGTCCCGCCCGTGCGCCTGCCCGGCAGGCTGCGCGCGAGACAGGCGGCACTCCCCGGTCGGGCGACGAACCTGCCGCCGACACCGCCCACGCCACCCCCGACGGCCCTGCCGACGCCGCCCGCAGAGCCGACGACGCGACCAGCACGGCCGCCGCGGCCACCCCTGCCGGCACGGCCGACGCCGCCGGCACGGACAGCGCACCAGACGGCGCCGAGGCCCCCGCGGACGGCGTGCCGGGCAGCACCGTCGACCTCCAGGCGCTGGCGGCGGCGCGCCACGAGCGGCAGGTGGCGCTGACCGACCGCTGCCACCGCCTGGTGCGCTTCCTGCACGAGGTCGCGGTGTCCCAGTCCGAGCAGGTCGTCGACGTCCATGAGAACCCGCTGGTGATCTGGCTTGCCGATCTCCCGGCGGGCCTGTCCCTGTTCGAGCACGCCGGGGCCGGCGAGGTTCTGCTCGAGGCCCCCGCGGCAGCTCTCCTCCCGCCGGCCCCGCCGCTGCCGGAGATCCTCCGCGGCCGGGTACGACTGCCCGTCCGCGGCGCGGACGCCGCCTCAGGGCTGCCGCAGGACGGCATCATTCTGCGCGGCCCCGTGCCGCCGGCCGACGTGGACCTGACAGCGGCGCCGGTGCTCGTGTACGACCTGCCCCCGCTGCCGCCGGCACCGCCGGAGCGGCCGGCCGGGCCATCGGGCCGGCACGAGGCCGGCCCGGACCACGACGACCCCACCGGATCGGGGGAGACCGACGGCCACGGGCCGGCCCGCGGCCGCAACGGCGCCGCACCGTCCCCGAACGGCCGGGCGCACACCTCACCGAACGGCCAGGGCCCCAGCGGGACCCGGCCCTCCTCCGGCGACACGCCGGCGCCCGGCAGGCCGGGTGCTCCCGCGAACGGCTCGGCGAACGGCTCGGCGAACGGCTCCGCGTCCGCCAACGGCGCAGCGTTCGTCAAGGGCACGGCATCAGCGAACGGAGTGGGGCCGGCCAACGGCTCAGCCCCCACCAACGGCCGAGCCCCCGCGAACGGCACCGGGTCGACCGCCGGCATGCCTTCCGCCAACGGCACGGCCGCCTCGAACGGCGCGGGAGCCAACCGTCCGGGCGGGCCAGGTCAGCACGCTGACGCCGACGCTGCCGGCCCGGCCCGGGTGGGGCAGATTCCCGCCGACGTCGCCGCGGCCTTCGCGGAATGGGCCGGTGCCTGGCAGGTGTGGAGCTCGCGGGCGCGCGCCGACGCGGACCGCCGCCACCTGCACACGACGCTGTACGGGGTGGCCCAGCGGCTGGCCCAGGAGGGCGACACCCTGGAGCTGGTGCTGGCCACCGGTCTGCTCACCTGGTGGCTGCCCCGCCCGGTCCGCCGGCATCTGCTCGTCACCCGGCTGGTGGTGGAGACAGACCCGATGACCTCCGCTGTCCGGCTGCGGGTGCCGGCGGGGACGTCCACCCGGCTGGAGGACAGCGCCTTCCTGGACGGCATCGCCATGTTCCGCCCCGAACGGACCAACGCGCTGCACGAACGCCTGCGCTCGCGGGACGCCACCCCGCTGGGGGCCGACGACGAACGCCTGCTGCGGGACTGGCTGACCCTCGCGCTGGACGGTCCGACCGCGGGATACCGGCCCAACTGGCCACCACCCGGACCGGGGGGTCCCAGCGCCTCGGTGACGCTTGCGCCCGCGCTCGTCCTGCGCAGCCGGGGGCATGCGGCGCTGCTCAACTACTACGAGCAGATGCTGGACGCGCTGCGCGGCGACGGCCTGCCGCCGCTGGGCCTCGCCCAGCTCGTCGAGACCCTGGACACCACCGAACGACTGGCCTGGCTCGCCACGGCCGCCGCGGCCGCCGGGACCGCTGGGACCGCCGCGGCCGCCGGGACCGCTGGGACCGGCACGCCGGCCCTCCCCGCGGGCGCCGCGGCTGCGGACGAGTGGCTCTCGCCGCTCCCGATCAGCCCGGAGCAGGCCCGGGTCATGCGTCGACTGCGCATGGACAACGGCGTCGTGGTCGAGGGCCCGCCGGGCACCGGCAAGACCCACACCATCGCCAACCTGATCAGCGCGCTGCTGGCTGAGGGCCGCCGGGTCCTGGTGACCAGTCAGAAGGGCCAGGCGCTGCGGGTCCTGCAGGAGAAGCTCCCGCCGGAGCTGCGCCGGCTGTGCGTCTCCCTCACCGAGGACGCCGACAGCGGCGCCGGGGAACTCGCCACCAGTGTGAGCGCGCTGGCCGCGCAGAAGGCCGTCTACGACGCCGGATCCCAGGACGAGCGCATCCGGACGGCGCGCCAGCGGCGCGACTCGGCCGTGGCCGAGCGGGATCGCATCGCCACCGCGGTGGCGGCGCGCCGGGCTGCCGAGTGGCGTCGCCACGGCACCTACGAGGTGGGAGCCGGCTGGTCGGGAACCCGGGCGGAGATCGCCGCCCGGCTGCGGGACGAGGCGGGCGAGCACGGCTGGATACCCGTGCCCGTGCCCGGCCCGGAGGGTGGCGGCTGGCCCCGGACCCCCCTCAACGACGCGGAGGCCGCCGAGCTCTGGCGGCTGCTGACCACGCCCGACCCGCAGCCCGCGGCGGCGGCCCGTGCCGCCGCCGCGGGCCAGCCGGGCGGGGCCGACGCCTCGGGCGGGCCCGGCGACCCGTCGTCCCCGCCGACCTCTCCCCTCATGATCACTATTGCTGGTCGACTCGTCCGGACAACGGCACCCGGGATGCCGGCCCATCCTGTGCAGGGAGCGGGCCGGGATGGCTCGTCCGACCAGGGCGGGCCGGGGGCCTCCTCGACCGATCTGGCCAGTACCGGCGGACCGTCCGATCCCCCGACCGTGCCATCCCCGATCACCTCGGCGATCGCGCTGTCGGCGCTGCGCGAGCAGCGGGCCTTCGGGCTCCCCCCCGAACTGGGCGAGCTCCCGACCCGGTCCGAACTGACGGCGCTCGCCTACGCCGAACGGGGGGCGCTGCACGCCGCCGAGTCCGCCGAGCACTCTCTGTCCCGGCAGGCTGCCGCGATGGTCCCGGTCCTCGCCGATGTGCTGACCCGCGCGGGCGACGAGGCCGCCGACCGGCTCGCCGCCGGCGTGGACGCCGTGCTGCGGGCTGCCGACATCATCAGCCGCCTCGCCGTCCGGCAGCCCTGGGTCACCGACGCGCTCGCGGATGCCTTCTCCGGCCGCGCGGCCGTGCTGTGGACGAAGGTCGCCGCCGCCGCTCCCGCGATCGCCGAGGCCACCGCGGCCGTGGTGGAGCTCGGCCTGCACCGGGTGGAGCTCCCGCTCGACGAGGAGGGCGCCGGCCCCGACGCCACCGCCCTGCTCACCTGCGGCCTCGCCCTGCGTGAGCACATGGAGGCCGGCGGCGCGCTGCGCCGCTTCTTCCGCTCGAAGGCCCAGAAGGACGCCGGCCTGCTGCTCGAGCACACGACGGTGGACGGCGTCCCGCCGCGCACCCCGGAGCTGCTCGACCTGGCGCTGTGCCGGTTGCGGGCCGAGGTCGCGCTCGAGGCGGCGACCCGGGCCTGGTCACTGCTGAGCGTCAGCCCGAACCCGACCGCGGAGCTGGAGGTGCGCCTCGCCCGCCTCACCGAGGCGCAGGACGCGGCACGTGCCATCGACGCTGCCGTGGCCGCGCGCGACCGGCTGGCCGCGCTCCTCGACGCCCTCGGTGCCTGGGGCATCGCGCTCGACTCCCCCGGCGCCTGCGTCGACGTGGGCGCGGCGGCGAACGCTCACCGGCTGCGCCACGCCGCGACCGCCGCGGGCTCCCAGCTGCGGGACCTCACCGCCGAACTCGTCGCGGCCGCCGCGCAACCGGACGCCGTCGACGAGCTGGCGCTCCTCGCGATCGCGGTCGAGGCCCGTGATCCGGGCGGTTATGTCGGCGCGCTGGAGGCGACGGCCGACGCGCTCAACGGCCGCGCCCGCGCGCGTCGCCGCGACGAGCTGCTGGGGCGGGTCCGGGAGGCACACCCGATGCTGGCCGAGATGCTGGTTGCCGGCCGCCGGCTGGCAGGTGTCACCCCGGAACAGTTCGAGTCGTTCGGGCGGGCGTGGTCCCACGCCGTCGCGGCGACCTGGCTCACCCGTGTCCGTGCCACCGACCAGGCCGATCTGGACGCCGGCCTGGATGCCGCCGACCAGCTGGTCGCCTCGGCGACCGCCGAGCTCGCCGGGGCGCTGGCCTGGAAGCACTGCCTGGAGCGGATGGGCACGGAACAGTCCGCCGCCCTGCGGGCCTACGCCGACGCGATGGCCGCCGGCGGCCGGTTCACCGGCCGGCACTCCGAGCGGTACCGGCAGGCCGCCCGGGAGGCGATGCGGATCGCGCAGACGGCCGTCCCGGCCTGGGTGATGCCGATCAGCGAGGTGCTGTCGACCATCCCGGCGGTCCGCGACAGCTTCGACGTGGTGATCGTCGACGAGGGAAGCCAGGCCGGGCTGGAGAGCCTCTTCCTGCTGTGGCTGGCACCCCGGGTGATCGTCGTCGGTGACGACCGGCAGTGCACCCCGCCGGACGCCTCCGTCGAGGAGCTCGAGCCGGTCTTCAACCGTCTCGACACTCTCCTGCCGGACGTCCCGAGCTGGCTGCGGGTCGGCTTCACCCCGCGGTCGAGCCTGTTCTCGCTGCTGCGGACCAGGTTCGGCGACGTCGTGCGGCTGCGGGAGCACTTCCGCTGCATGCCGGAGATCATCGAGTGGTCGTCGGCGATGTTCTACCGCGACGCCCCGCTGGTGCCGCTGCGCCAGTTCGGGGTGGACCGGCTGGCCCCGCTGCGCGCCCAGTTCGTCCCGCACGCCTACACCACCGCCACCGCCGACGGCCCGCGCAACCCGATCGAGGCGGAGGCCCTGGTCACCCAGGTGCTGCGGTGTGCCGAGGACCCGCGCTACCGCGGCCTGAGCTTCGGGATCGTCGTCCTGCAGGGCACCGCGCAGGCGGAGCTCATCCGTTCCGAGCTCACCGCGCGGATGTCCGCCGCCGAGCAGCTGCGCCGCCAGCTGCGGGTCGGCTCACCGCCGGACTTCCAGGGCGACGAGCGGGACGTCGTCTTCCTCTCGCTGGTCATCGCACCCGGCACGTCCACCACCTCGCTGACCCGGCTGGAGTACCAGCGCAGGTTCAACGTGGCCGCCTCCCGGGCCCGCGACCAGGTGTGGTTGTTCCACTCGGTCTCCACCACCGACCTGGACCCCGGCGACCTGCGGCACAGCTACCTCAGCTACGTCCTCGCCCACTCGGCGGCGGCGCCGCTGGACGGTGCCGCCGCACCGCTCACCACGTCCGAGGTGAGCCCGGTGCTGCCGCACCCGCGGTTCGACTCGCTGTTCGAGCAGCGGGTCTTCCTGGCCCTGGCCTCCCGCGGATACCACGTCACGCCCCAGGTCGAGATCAACGGACGCCGGTTCGACCTGGTCGTCTCGGGTGGACGGGCCCGGCTCGCCGTCGAGTGCGACGGAGACACCACCCGCTCCACCGAGGACGTCGAGCGGGACCTCAGCCGCGAGCGTGAGCTGCGCCGGGTCGGCTGGCGGATCTGGCGGGTCCGGCGGTCCGAGTTCGAGATCGACCAGGAGGCGGCGCTCGCGCCGCTGTGGCCCCGGCTCGCGGCGGCGGGGATCCTCCCGGCCGTCACGGCGCCGACGGTGTTCCCGCCGGCGCACGCGGACCCGTCCATGCTGGTGACCCAGCTCCTCGCCGCACCCGCGCAGGCCCGTCCGGTGCCCCCCGCCGGGGAGGCCGCGCAGGCCTCGGCTGCGCCGGCCGGGCCGGCCCTCCCCGCCGCGCCCCAGGCGCGGGCCGCCCTTCCGCCCGGCGCGGCCGGGACCGAACCGGCAGCCCCACGGGTACCGGGCCCCTCCGCCGCGTCCGGCAGCCCCGGAGCGGGTGATGAGGCCAGGCCGGGCCTGCTGCTGCCGAGCACCTCGGCTCCCGGTCACGACACCCCTGGGGGCAACACCGAGCCGGCCCCACCCGAGCGGTGGTCTCCTGGTTCCGCCACGGGCACCGGCCCTGGTCAGGACGGACCTCCTCCGGCGGCCCACGGAACGTTCGGCACGCCCGGCCAGCTCGGCGCGGGGTGGCCGACGTCGGGCGGCTCGCCGACCGGCTGGGCCTCGGTCGGGACCTCGCCCAGCGTCTATCCGGGGATGCGCAACCTGGTCTCAGGAGCGGACTCCTGGCCGGGGGTGCCCTCCGCACCGGAGATGCCTGCCCGCTCCCACGGCGGCATCCAGCCCTACGGCGGTATGCCCCCCTCGGGGGGTGCCATCGCCAGGCCGTCGGCCGCGGGGGCGTCCGCCAGGGAGGCGTCCACCGGGGGGGCCGAAAGCACCCAGGCGGCCGGAACGACACCGTCCGAGCAGCCCAGGACCACCGACCCGGTGCCGCCGGCCCCCGAGGTGCCCCCGCTGCCGGCACCCGGCACGCCCGGGACCGCCGGCCCCGCCTCCGGGCCAGGGGGCACCAGCCCAGCCGGGGCACCCTCGGTGCACGCCGACGCGGACGAGCGCCGCCAGCGCTGGCGCCCCATCCCCCTCTCGGAGCTGGAGGGCCTGGACGACGCTCCCCCGACCGCACCCTGACCTCGCGGTCAGCGGGGCGGCGCACCACCGGACGGGCGACTGCCCGCAGGACCGGCAGGAGTGGCAGGAGCGGCGGGGCCGGCGGAGTCCGCGGCCGGCGACTGGTCCGGAGCGACTCCGCCGCGGCCCGGCGCCTCCTCCGCACGGCTCTGCTGCGCGGCGGCGGCCTGCTCCTGGCCCGACGGCCCGCTCTGTTCCGGCAGCCGCGCCGAGCCGGAGGGCTCGGCCAGGCCGCCGGCCGGCGGGATCTGGTCACGGTCGGGCTCGGCGTCGGAGCCACCGACGATGCGGGCGAAGCCGGCCCGCGGAAGTCGTGCCTTGACGGGGGCCGGCTCGGTGAAGTCCGCGCGGCGGATCCGGCAGAACGCGGACCCGTAGCCGGCCGCCAGCCGACCGGCGCCGAAGTCCGCCGCGGCCGCCAGGTAGGCCATCGCGTCCGCCCGGTCCAGACCGACCTTCGTCTGCAGGAACGTCACCGCCGCCCGGGCCGCCCGGCGTGTCGCCTCTCGCGGATCCGGGTCGAAACCGGCGGTGATCCACAGCTCGTCGGTCTCGATGAACGGCTCCCGCAGCGCACCGAGCGCGCTGGTGGCGGCGGCGTCCCGCAGGGTGATCAGCCGCAGGGTGGCGCGTAGCGGCCCTTCCAGCGCGGTCGCGCCGATCATCCCGTCCCGCAGCGAATAGTGCGGATCGCCGACCGCGAACAGCGCGCCCGGGACCTGGACGGGCAGGTAGAGATGCGTCCCGGGCCCGAGGTCGCCACAGTCCAGAGCCCCGCCGTAGACGCCTGCCGACAGGGAGGTGACGGTGCCGTCGGCGACGTCCGCAGCCACCGCCATGATGCCCAGGCAGGGGTTGAGCGGGAACCGGACCCGGCCGTGGCCGCCGCCCGGCAGGGCCGCGAACAGCCGGCCCCGGCGGCGCTCGACCGCGCAGAACGTGGTGACCGTCCGGAAGCCCTGCCAGCGCCGGGCGTCGGCGTCGAGGGCGGGGGCCGCGGTCTCGGGGAACTCGCCCGCGAGCAGGCCGGAGCCGTGCCGGGTCGAGATCATCCCGTACCGGGCCCGTGGGTGCAGGGAGAGGATGTCGACCCGCAGGACGTCGCCCGGCTCGGCGCCGCGCACGGACACCGGGCCGGTCACGACATGCGACCCATCTATCCCGTAACGATGCGGAATGCCGGACGCGGCGATCGCGCGAGCATCCTCGAGTACTTCCGACGACACGACTCCGAATCCACCGAGAAAGACATCCGGGTCGCGGCCCTGATCTTCGAGAATGCCTTCCTGGCTTACCGTGTCAATAGTGACGGAAGTGCCAGAGTCAACACTCAGCACCGGCCGCGTGCGTGCGGTCGGGAGAGCACCCCAGCTGACCGTCTCCGGGGTCGAGGGCAGATAGTGCCGACCCTCGATTTTTCCTCGTCCTGGCTGCAGGGCCACTCGCGCTCTACCCGCGCCGGCGCATGGCCGGGCCGGGCCGGCGGCCTGCGCGGGCGCTGGACAGCTGGGTCGCCGCCGGGCATCCCGGGCTGGATGGGCGCCCGGTGGCGGTTACAGCGGGCGACCGGGTGGCCCGCGCGACCGGGCCGGAGGCCGGTCGCCGATGACGGCGATATGGGCGCTGCACGCGCGTCAGAGTCGCAGCGGCACATGACGGCGAGATGTCCCCGATGTTGCAGTCGACGTCATTTCCTCGGTAAACCCTGCTCCCGGTCCTGCCCTGGTTCCCGGGTTCGGCCCCGGCGCCCGCCGGCCGGCTAGCGTGGCCATTGATGTGCACTTCTGGACCGGGCGCGGACGGTTCCGCGCCGACCGGTGGCTCCGCCGCAGCTGACAGCGCTGCGTCACCAGGCCGCGCGGCCGCAGCGAACCACCCCGACACACCGAACCATCCCGACGTGGCAGCCCGTCCCGCCGCCGCTCCGGTCGGTACCGCGGCACCGACAGTCGCGGATCTCGGCGAGTTCGGCCTCATCCGCGCGATCACCCGCCGCCTGCCGGCCGGCCCGGACGTCCTGCTGGGCCCGGGTGACGACGCCGCGGTCGTCGCAGCCGCCGACGGCCGGGTCGTTGTCACCACGGACCTGCTCATCGAGGGCCGGCACTTCCGCCGCGACTGGTCCTCTCCCTACGAGGTCGGCAGGAAGGCCGCGGCGCAGAACCTCGCCGACATCGCCGCGATGGGCGCCCGCCCGACCGCGCTGGTCGTCGGCCTCGGGGCGCCCCCGTCCCTTCCCGTTGCCTGGGCCGAGCGGCTCGCCGACGGGCTGCGGGACGAGTGCGACCTCGCCGGCGCGTCGGTTGCCGGCGGCGACGTCAGCTCCGCGGACAGCGTCCTGCTCGGTATCACCGCCCTCGGCGACCTGGCCGGACGGGCGCCCGTCCGCCGTGACACCGCCCGTCCGGGGGATCTGGTGGTCCTCGCGGGCCGGATCGGCTGGGCCGAGGGAGGCCTCGCGCTGCTGCGGAAGTACGGCCCGGCCGGGCCACCGCACGGACCGGACATCCCCGGCCGGGCCGAGCTGATGGACGCGCACCGACGGCCACGCCCTCCCTACGCCACCGGGCCGCTGCTGGCGTCCGCCGGCGCGCATGCGATGTGCGACGTCTCCGACGGCCTGCTCGCCGATCTCGGTCACATCGCCACCGCCTCGGCCGTCCGCGTCGACCTGGACAGCGGCCTGCTGCCGGTACCCGGGCCGCTGCGTGCCGCGGCCGCGGCGCTCGGCGCCGACCCGCTGGTGTGGGTGCTGACCGGCGGGGACGACCACGCGCTGGTCGCCTGCGTGCCCCCCGCCACCGAGCTGCCCGCCGGCTGCGCGGTCATCGGCCGGGTTCTCCCCCACGCCGACCATTCCGGCCTCGGCCCGGAGCGCGGCGTCGTCCTCGTCGACGGACGCGGCCGTCGGGACGGCGCCGGCTGGGACCATTTCGGCCAGGTCGCCGAGGCGAATGACACCCGCCGGGCCAGCGCGGGTCAGGAGGACCCGGGTCAGGACGGTGGGCCCGCAGGCCACGCCCAGGGTTAGCCGACCGCTAGCCGCCGAACACGGCCAGGTGATCGCGGACGAACTCGGCCACGGGGCGGGGCGGCCGGCCCGTCAGCCCGGCTATGCCATCGGTGGGGGTGGAATGAATCCCTGAGCGCAGCATTGCGAACAGGGTCACGAACGAGTCCGCGAGCCACACCGGGGCGCCGGCGTCGAGCAGCGCGGCTCGTGCCGCGGCGTCCGGCACGTCGACGAAGGTGACCTCACGCCCGAGCACGGTCGCCAACACCTCGGCGACTTCGGTGAACGTGACGGCCAGCGGCCCGGTCAGGGTGTGGACCTGCCGGATGTGCCCGGTGCCACCCGCGACGCCCGGCGTGCCAGGTGCGGCGAGCAGAGCAGTGGCGGCGACCGCCGCCACGTCCCGCGGGTCGACCATCGCGATCCGGGCGTCCCCGAGCGAGCCGAACACGCGGCCGGCCGTGCGGACCGACTCCGCCGTGGCGAACAGGTTCGACAGGTAGAACGCCGGCCGGAGTACGGTGGCCGGCACGCCGGATGCCCACAGGTGCTGCTCGACCCGGCCGTGCACGTCGAAGAACGTCAGCGGCGAGCCGATCTCGGCGCCCAGCGCCGACAGTTTGACGATGCGCTGCACCCAGGCCGCAGCCGCGGCGTCGATGACCGCGCATTCGTACTCCGCCTGTCGAGGGCCGTTCGGTGAGGCCAGAAACACCCCGTCGACGCCGTGCATCGCCCGCCGCAGCGCCCGTTGGTCGCCGAAGTCCCCGACGACCAGTTCGACGTCGTCGCCGAGCTGCTCGATGCCCCGTCCGGCGTCCCGGACATAGGCCCTGACCGGCACCGACCGGTCCCGCAGCGCCCGGACGAGATGCGAGCCGACGGTCCCGGTCGCGCCGGTGACCAGGATCTTTGTCATCGGACCGCCTCTGCTCCGTACTCGCCGTGGCTGCCGCTCGGCGCGATGTTCGCGTTGAATCGGAAGACGTTCGTCGGGTCGTACCGGTCCTTGACCGCGGTCAGTCCGGCCAGCCGGGTGCCGTAGGCGGCCCGGACACCGGCCTCCCCCTCGTCGGAGATGAAGTTCGCGTACACCCCGGCGCTCTGCGGTCGCAGCGCCTCCCAGCCGCCCCGGACCCACGCCTGATGGCTCTCGCCGTCGGGATCGCCGGGCTGCCAGGCCGCGATCAGGCTGACGTCGAACCCGACGGCGCGCGGCCCCACCGCCGTGGCTTCGGGGGCGACGCGGCTCGCCGCGCCGCCGATGGCCCATCCGTTGATCTGGGAGTACCGCGACCTCGACGAACCGAGGAGCCTGCGGAACTCCCCGATGGTCGCGTCCGACAGCGTCGGCAACCGGTGCGACTTCCAGTAGTAGTGCCGACCGTGCGGAGCGCCCGCGTCGTGCATCGACTGGAGAAACTGGTAAGGCACCATGCTGACGACGTCGGCGATCGGCGTGCCGAGCCGGCGCAGCGGCGCCATGACGGCCTCGCCCTCCGTGGGGTTGCCGGTCCACACCAGCACCAGCCCGAGGACGGGGGTCCCGACCCGGTCCGGCGGCAGGAACGGTAGCGGCGGCGCGAGCATCATCGAGAACGTGATGCCGAGGCTGTCCGGCGCGGTCGGGGCGAAGTCCCGGAGGAGACGCAGGACCCCGTCGGCCTGCTCGACGGGCCAGAACACCGGGCCGCCGAGCACCATCGGCCCGACCGGGTGGAGCCGGTAGGTGAGCGCTGTGGCGATCCCGAAGTTGCCACCGCCGCCGCGCAGCGCCCAGAAAAGGTCCGGGGAGTGCTCGCCGTCGACGAGCAGCCGCTGGCCGTCGGCCGTGACCAGGTCGACGGCGAGGAGGTTGTCCACCGTCAGCCCGTGCCTGCGCATGAGGTGCCCGAGACCACCACCCAGCGTCAGGCCGCCGACCCCGGTGTGGCTGACCAGGCCGCCGGTCGTGGCGAGCCCGTGCTGCTGGGTCGCGGCGTCGAACTCGCCCCACAGCAGTCCGCCCGCCGCCCGTGCGGTCCTGGCGGCCGGGTCGACGCGGATGGCTTTCAGCATCGACAGGTCGATCATCAGTCCGCCGTCGGTCACCGCATGCCCGGCGACCGCGTGGCCGCCGCCGCGCACCGTCACTGGCAGCTCGTGCTCGCGGGCGAACCGGACGGCCTCGACGACGTCGTCGGCACCTGCGCACCGGGCGACGAGGGCCGGCCGGCGGTCGATCGCGCCGTTCCAGACCCGACGCGCCTCGTCGTAGCCTTCCTCGCCGGGTCGCAGCAGAGCGCCCCGGAAACGGCTGCGCAGGGTGACGATCTCTACCGATCGGGGTGGTTCCAGGGAAGTCAGGGGCATGTCAGCTCCCACGTCGCTGTCTGCCGCCGAGTGGTGGCGGCCTCGGGACCCACCATCGCCGGCGAGGCGTTCCCCGACCGTTCCCGCTGCCGTTCCGCACCGGCCCGGTGCGTTCCGCGCGAGATCAGTCGTCGGAGGCGGCTCCGGATGAGGCTGCGGACGCGGGAGCCGCTGCCGCCGCGGCTGGCGGCGTCATCGCCAGGCGCAGCGCCGCGGTCGCCCGTTGCTCGAACAGCTGAGCACCCTGGCGCCGCGCCACCTCCCTCGCCCGCTGGAGCTCGGCCACCACCACCCCGGCGGGCTCGCCGCGCCGGCCGAGGAACTCCGCGCGCCACCGGCGGGCCTCGGACTCCCAGGTGGCGACACCGTCCTCGGCGGCGACGAGCCGGTCGGCCGCGGCGAGCCCGGTGCCGGTGTCCTGCGCCGCCACCGCCGCGGCGAGGAGGACCCGCAGGACGACGGCCCGCGCTCCCGGCGCCGGCGCGACGCTGCTCAGCTGGTCGAGCAGCCGGCGGATCGCCGCCAGACCGCCGCTGACCTCGCCGTCGAGCACGTTGACGTACCCCTGGAGCGCCTGCGCCATGATTCCCGCGGCGGAGGGCGCGTCGTGCGGGTCGTGCGCGGCCACCAGCGCCGTCGTGTGGTGGCGAAGGCCCTCGACGTCGCCGAGTTCCAGGCACCCGACGGCGGCGAACACCTGCGCCGAGGCCGCGGTGGCCGGATGGCCGACCTCCTCGGCCCAGAGCAGCGCTGCCTGCCGCGCCCGCGCCGCGGCCGCCGGCTGACCGAGCACGTCCCAGCAGCTGGCCAGCCGGCTCAGGCAGACCACCTTCGGGTCCAGCCAGTACCTGACCAGGTAGACCTTCTGGTCGGCCGGTCGATACCGGGCGAGCGCGGCCTCGAACCGCAGGCGCGCCGCCTCGAAGTTCCCCTGCCAGAACTCGACGATCCCGAGCACGTACTCGGCCTCGACGACCACGATGTCGTCCAGGATGTCGTCCAGCTCCGCCGCGCCCGCTCCCGGCGAGCCCCGGCCCAGCAGTTCGGCTCCGAGCCGCCGGGCGGTGGCGAACTCGCCCCGGGCGAGGCTGGCTACCGCGAGCGAACACAACAGCGGCGACGGCAGGTCGGCCCCCAGCGTCGCAGCCAGCACCAGTGCCCGCTCGTGCACGGCCGGGAGCCGCGGCGAGGCGAAACTCTCCACTCCCACGAGGTGAGCCGCGATCGCCTCCAGCAGCGCCAGCTCACGGACGTCCCGCTCGGTCGACCATGGCAGTGACGGCACCAGGTCGAGTGCCCGGTCCAGCAGCCGCAGCGCCTCGACGTGCGCGTAGAGCTGGCCGGCAGCCGCCGCCGCCCGGCCGTACCAGACCAGTGCGCCGTCGACGTCTCCGGCCCGTTCGAGGTGCAGCGCCAGCCTGGCGTCCACCGTGCCGGCGTGCCCGGACGACCGGCGCTCCAGCGCCCGGGCCACCTGCCGGTGGTAGTGCCTGCGCCGCGCCGGCTGCAACGCCTCGTAGGCGACCGCGCGAAGCTTGTCGTGTGAGAAGTCGTAGCCGTCCGCTTCGTGCTCCCGCACGATCCGCCGCTGCCACAGTTCGTCAAGACCGCTGACGAGGGCGTCAGCGTCGGTGCCGGCAGCCTCGGCCAGCATGTCGGCGGTGAAGTCCCGGCCGATCGTCGCGGCGACGCCTACCAGCTCGGCGGCGGCCGGCGACAGCTGCGCCAGCCGGGACTCGATCACAGCCTGCACCTTCCGGCTCAGCCCGGCCGCCCCGGGCCGGTCCCACCCCGCCCGCAGCGCTTCGACGACGAACAACGGGTTGCCCTCGGTCTCGTCGAACAGCCGCCGGCAGGTGGCGTCGTCCAGCGCGGTACTCGTGAGCTGCCGGGCCAGCGCCGCGGTCTGCCCGGCATCCAGGCGGTCGAGGTCCAGTTCGACGACCAGCCCGGCAGCCCGCAGCGCGCCGACCAGCCCGGCGAGCGGATGGCGGTCGGTGAGCTCCTCCGGCCGCGCGGTCGCCGCGACCAACAACCGTGCCTCGGTCCCGGGCCGGAGCAGGTAGTGGAGGAACCGCAGCGACTCCTGATCGGACCAGTGGACGTCGTCGGCGACCAGCAGCACCGGGGCACCGGCCGCCAGGACCGTCCTGGCCACGGTGTCGAACAGGCGTTGCCGCAGCTCGTCCTCTGCCAGCGCCTGCGGGCGGGGCAGCCCCGGCAGCTCGGTCAGCAGCTCCGGCAGCAGCCGGGCCAGCTCGGTGAGCTGGTCAGGTGCGGCCCGGCGCAACCGGCGGCCGAGGGTGTCGGAACGCAGCCACGAGACGATCAGACCGTAGGCCAGCGCCCCCTCGGCCGCGTAGGCCGCGGCTTCGGCGGTCAGTGCGCCGCGATGGGCGCACCAGGCGCGGAACTCGGCGACCAGCCTGGTCTTCCCGATCCCGGGTTCGCCGGTCACGAGGACGAGCCGGGCTTCGCCTCCCGCCGCCGCCTGCCAGGCGGCTGTGAGTGCCGAGCGTTCCCGGTTGCGGCCGACCAGCCCGGGCGCTGCGGCCAACGCTGCCGAGCGGGGCCCGCGGTCGGCTGCCAGCAGTGCCTCGAACTGCCGTCGGATGGATGCCGAAGGCCTGGTGCCCAGCTCGGCCTCCAGCACGGCCGCGCAGGCATGGTAGGCACGCAGCGCTCTCGCGCGATCGCCGGACGCCTCGTGGTGCCGCATCAGGATCTGGTAGGCCGGCTCGTAGAGTGGGTCGTGGCGTACCACAAGCTCGGCGGCGGCGGCCGCGGCCGGGTCACCTCGCGCTTCCAGCCGGTTTGCCAGTCGGCGGGACGCATCGAGGAACCGGCTGCGCAGCCGCTGCCGTTCGACCTCCAGCCAGTCGTCGTAGTTCCCCTCGAGCAGGTCCGCCCGGTACAGCTCGGTGGCCTCCCGCAACGCGGCCGTCGCCCCGTCGGCGGTGACCGCGTCACCTGTCGTCGCATCCGCAACCGTCGCGGCGGCTCGGCTCAGCGCGTCCTCGAAGGCGGCGACGTCCAGCCACAGCGGGGCCCCCGGCCGCCATCTGAGGGTGCGGGGGGTGACCTCCACATAGTGGTCGAGGTCGCCGAATGCCCGGCGCACCTTGTGGAGGACGTGGCGCAGGTTGGTCCGCGCCTGGGCCTCGGTCGAGTCGGGCCACAGCAGGAATGCGATCCGTTGACGGCTCTGCGGCGCCTCTCGGTTGAGCAGAAGGAACGCCAGCAGTGACGCGGCCCGCGCCGACTCGAGCTCCATCGCGGGTGCCCCGGCCACGCCCATCTCGAACTCGCCGAGCAGGCGGACCCGCACCCCCGGAACGGGAGCCCCCGCCGGCGTCGCCACCATGGCACCAGCCTCTCCTCGCCGACGGCGGGAAACCTGCGCTGCCACCCGGCTCGCCCCACGGTGCGTGGCGCCCGACGCGTCACGAGCAGGGCGCAGGCCGAGCCCTGACCACACCGCCGGGGTCCGGCCGCCGCCGGGGCGCGGGAAGCAACGTACCCCGCCCTCCCGAAGGAGGGCGGGGTACGTGAAGTAGGTGCCGGCCCGCCAGGTCGCCTCGCGGCGCGACGTCGCACGTAGCGACTCAATTATGGGTCCGGGGGCCATGATACGGACCGGCACTGCCCAGTCTAACGCCGCACCGGCCGTTGCTGTTCCCGTCCGCGAACTCCCGGCAGAAGTCCGGGCGGATCCGCCGCTTTGGGGCGACCGGGCTGGTCAGGCCGTACCTCCGTGGGTGAGGACGAGGGTGCCGACCTCGTCGACCGTCCCCGTCCAGCCGCGGCGGACCAGGCAGGTGGACTCGGCGAACTCCACCACGGCCGGGCCGGTCACCGCCTCGCCCGCCCCCAGCGCGGCCCGCGGGATCACCTCGATCCGGTGCCACTCGCCGTCGGTCCAGGCCTGCCGGTGGCCACGGCGCGCCGACGGGTCGGCGGGCGGCGCGACCGGGGCGGGACGCGGGCCACGCACGGTCGCCACGAGCCGCACCGCGACCGTCTCGATCTCGCGCTCCGGCGCGATGTGCCCGTATCGGCGCAGATGCTCCGCCTCGAAGGCGGTCCGGACCGCCTCCGCGACGCGGCCGGCGGTCGCCCCCTCGTCGACGTCGATCGTCAGCTCGTGGGACTGGCCCACGTACCGGCAGTCCACCCGGCGCTGCAGGGTGACCTCCCCCGCGGGCCCGGGCGCAGGCGCGGGCGCGGCGTCGGGACCCGACCGGGGCGGCTCGGTGCCTGCGACGAGCTCGGCGAACGCGCCCGCCAGGTCGACCGCGCCAAGCCGCCCGAGCAGCGGGCGGGTGTGGTCGCGCCGGACGTCGCCGATCGCCAGCCCCAGGGCCGACAGGACCCCCGCGGCCAGCGGCACCAGGACCCGGGTGATGCCGATCTCGTCCGCGAGCGCGCAGGCATGTGTGCCGCCCGCGCCTCCGAAGGCGACCAGGACCAGCTCCCGCGGGTCGATGCCGCGCTCGACGGAGACCACGCGCAGCGCACGGGTCATCTCGGCGTCGGCGACGGCGACGACACCCGCCGCGGCCTGTTCCGGGGTGAGGCCGAGTGGCTGCCCCAGCTCGCGCAGCGCCACCTCGGCCGCCGCCCGGGAGAGGGTGAGCTCGCCGCCGAGCCCCGCACCGTCAGCCAGGTAGCCCAGGTAGAGGTCGGCGTCCGTGACGGTCGGCCGGGTTCCGCCCCGGCCGTAGCAGGCCGGGCCGGGGTCGGCGCCCGCCGAGCGCGGGCCGACTCGCAGCGCCCCACCACCGTCGACCCAGGCGATGGACCCGCCGCCCGCGCTCACCGAGTGGACGTCCACCGCCGGCAGCATGACCGGGACGCCGGCGAGCACCGACTCGGAGGTGGTCAGCGCCTGGCCGCCGAGGACCGGCGCCACGTCGGTGGAGGTCCCGCCCATGTCGAAGGTCAGCAGATCGCGCACGCCGGACAGCCCGGCGATGTAGGCCGCTCCGACCACTCCACCGGCCGGTCCGGAGAGCACGCACCGGGCGGCATGGCTGGCGGCCTCGGACAGTTCGGTTACCCCACCGGACGACTGCATGACCGCCGGGACGGTGAGGCCGTGGCCCGCGCACCGCCGCTCCAGCCGCCTTAGATAGGAGGAGAGCCGCGGGGTCAGGTAGGCGTCGGCGGCGGCCGTGGTGAACCGCTCGTACTCGCGGAAGACCGGCAGGATCTCGCTGGAGGCGACCACCGTGATCGCCGGCAGCCGGCGGCGTAGCGCGGCCGCGAGGATGCGCTCGTGCCCGGGGTGGGCGAACGAGAACAGCAGGCAGACCGCGACCGCCTCCAGGCCGGGGACGGCCGCCACCTCCGCCACCACCCGCTCGACCTCGGCCGCGAGCAGGGGCTCGATCACTCCGTCCGGGCCGCACCGCTCGGCGACGGTGAAGCGCAGCTCGCGCGGAACCAGGCTCGGCGGCCGGTCCCTGGTCAGGTCGTAGAGCGACGGCCGGTTCTGCCGCCCGATCTCGATCACGTCGCGAAAGCCACGGGTGGTGACCAGCGCCGTGCGCGCGCCGGCCCGCTCCAGCAGCGCGTTCGTGGCGACGGTCGTCCCGTGGGCGAACGCGCCGACCTCGGGCCCGGCCAGTGCGGCGGCGGCCACCGCGGCCAGCACACCGCTGGACGGGTCGGCGGGCACCGAGGGCACCTTGGCGAACCGCAGCGCCCCGTCCCGGTCGACGGCGACCAGGTCGGTGAAGGTGCCGCCGACGTCGACCCCGAGACGGACCCGCCCGGTCGATGACTCCTCGTGATCGGGCACTCGGCCTCCCGGCTTCCCAGACGTGCGGCAGCTCCACGCTCCCGGTGCACCGGCGGCCATGGCTGCCAGCTGCGTCAACTGTTACCCAGAGCAACATCAACAGCGTCCCGGACGGCTGGCGGACCCGGCGCTGCGGCCTGGTACAGAACCCCCCGAAGAGTCTCTTCGTGGCCTTCCCCGCACCGACCGGTGCCGCGCCGCGGGCCGGGACCGTGACCTGGCCATTGCCGCTGGCACAGGGAAGATTACCGGCGGCGGCCGGCCGGGGCGACACTCCGTGCATCAATGCGCAATACGCACGGAAAACGTCAAATGTGACGCGACGCCGAGCGGCCCAGCTTCTGGGGGTCCGTCCACAGCGGGTAACCTGAGCAGACGGTAGCGAAGGGCCTGCGAACAGGCTGAGATGTACACCGTGGATAGAGGCGATTGGCCCCGTGACAGCACCGACGGTACCCGCGTCAGAACCTGACTTCGGCCCCAACGAGTGGCTGGTCTTCGAGATCTATCAGCAGTACCTCGAAGACCCGGAGAGCGTCTCCCCTGAGTGGCGCGAGTTCCTCTCGGACTACCGTCCGGTGAACCCGCCCACCGGGGACGCGCAGGCGAGTGAAGCCGCCGCCCCCGGCTCCGCGTCACCGCTGCCGGCACCGGCGCCCTCGGCCCCCGCCGCGCCAGCGGCGACGGCGGCACCCGCGGCACCGGCACCGGCAGCGGCCCCCGCGGCAGGGGCGGCGACGGCCGCCACACCAGCCCAGCCCAAGCCCCAGGCGCCGGCACCGGCGGCGCCCCGCCCGGCCGCGCCCGTCGCGGCCGGCGCCCGGACGCCGCTGCGCGGCGCCTCCGCCCGCGTGGTCTCCAACATGGAGACCTCGCTGCACATCCCGACCGCGACGTCCGTCCGCGCAGTGCCCGCGAAGCTGCTGGCCGACAACCGGATCGTCATCAACCGGCATCTCGCCCGGTCCAGCGGCGGGAAGATCTCCTTCACGCACGTCATCGGCTACGCCATGGTCAAGGCCCTGGTCGACCACCCGGCGATGAACGCCTCCTACGCCGAGGTCGACGGAAAGCCGACGCTGGTCCAGCCCGAGCACGTGAATCTCGGGCTCGCCATCGACCTGGTCACGCCCAAGGGCCGCCAGCTTGTCGTCGCCGCGGTGAAGAAGGCCGAGACCCTCGACTTCAGCCAGTTCTGGCTGGCCTACGAGGACCTCGTCCGCCGGGCACGGACGAACAAGCTGACCATGGACGACTTCGCCGGCGTCACGATCAGTCTGACCAATCCCGGTGGTATCGGGACGGTGCACTCCGTCCCGCGCCTCATGGAGGGTCAGGGCACGATCATCGGCGTCGGAGCCATGGAGTATCCGGCCGAGTTCCAGGGCGCCGCCGAGCAGACCCTGACGAAGCTCGCGATCTCCAAGATCATGACGCTGACCAGCACGTACGACCACCGGATCATCCAGGGCGCGCAGTCCGGCGAGTACCTGCGGCGCATCCACCAGCTGCTCCTGGGCGCCGACGGGTTCTACGACGAGATCTTCAAGTCGCTGCGCGTGCCCTACGTCCCGGTCCGCTGGCTGCCGGACATCTCCGCGCACCACGAGGGCGACCTCGACCACGGCGCCCGGGTGCTCGAGCTGATTCACGCCTACCGGGTCCGCGGCCACCTGATGGCCGACACGAACCCGCTCGAGTTCGCCATCCGCAGCCACCCCGACCTGGACATCAACGGGCACGGCCTCACCCTGTGGGACCTCGACCGCGAGTTCCCGGTGGGCGGCTTCGCCGGGCAGCGCACCATGTCACTGCGGGACGTCATGGGCGTGCTGCGCGACTCGTACTGCCGCCGGGTGGGCATCGAGTACATGCACATCCAGGAGCCCGAGGAGCGCACCTGGATCCAGGCCCGGGTCGAACGCTCCGCGGAGCGGCCGGACCCGGCCGAGCAGCTCTACGTGCTGGAGCGTCTCGGCGCCGCCGAGGCCTTCGAGTCGTTCCTGCAGACCAAGTACGTCGGCCAGCGCCGTTTCTCGCTGGAGGGCGCGGAGTCGACCATCCCGCTGCTCGACGAGATCCTCGGCCGGGCGGCGGAGGCGACCCTCGACGAGGTCGTCATCGGCATGGCGCACCGCGGCCGGCTCAACGTGCTCGCGAACATCGTCGGCAAGTCGTACCGGCAGATCTTCGACGAGTTCGAGGGCTACGTCGACCCGCAGACCGCGCACGGTTCCGGCGACGTGAAGTACCACCTGGGCGCCGACGGCGTCTACACCGACCGGGAGGGGCGCACCGTCCCCGTCTCGGTGGTGGCGAACCCGTCCCACCTCGAGGCGGTCGACGCCGTCCTCGAAGGTGTCGCCCGGGCGAAGCAGGACGTCCTCGACAAGGGCTTCGCGGGGTACACCGTCCTGCCGGTGCTGATCCACGGCGACGCGGCCTTCGCCGGCCAGGGCGTGGTCGCCGAGACGCTGAACCTCTCCCAGCTGCGCGGCTACCGCACCGGTGGCACCGTGCACGTCGTCATCAACAACCAGGTCGGTTTCACGACGTCACCGACGTCGAGCCGCTCCTCGGTCTACGCCACCGACGTGGCGCGGATGGTGCAGGCGCCGATCTTCCACGTCAACGGGGACGACCCGGAGGCGTGCGTGCGGGTCGCGACGCTGGCGTTCGCCTACCGGCAGGCGTTCAACAAGGACGTGGTGATCGACCTCGTCTGCTACCGCCGGCGGGGCCACAACGAGATGGACGAGCCGTCCTTCACCCAGCCGCTGATGTACGACACCATCGCCTCGAAGCGCTCGGTGCGCAAGGTCTACACGGAGGCCCTGATCGGCCGCGGTGACATCACGCGCGACGAGGCCGAGCAGGCGATGAAGACCTACCGGGCCGAGCTGGAGAAGGCCTTCACCGAGACCCGGGAGACCACACCCCGGCCCACCCCGCTGCCCCGGATCGTCACCACCCCGGCGGAGGCGGCGGCCGCGGCGGCAGTCACCACGGCGGTGTCGCTGGAGACGGTCAAGAAGATCGTCGACGCCCAGGTCACCCTGCCGGACGGGTTCGTCATGCACCCGCGCCTGCGGCCGCAGATCGAGCGCCGCCCACAGATGATCGAGAGCGGCACCATCGACTGGGCGCTCGCCGAGACGATCGCGTTCGGCAGCCTCCTGCTGGACGGCACCTCCGTCCGGCTGACCGGCCAGGACAGCCGCCGCGGCACCTTCGGCCAGCGGCACTCGGTGCTCGTCGACCGGTACACCGCCGCGGAGCACACCCCGCTGCGCACGCTGCGTAACGAGGACGACTCGAAGGTCGGCACCTTCTACACCTACGACTCGCTGCTCTCCGAGTTCGCGGCGATGGGCTTCGAGTACGGCTACTCCGTGGCCCGGGACGACACCCTGGTGCTGTGGGAGGCGCAGTTCGGCGACTTCGCCAACGGCGCACAGTCGATCATCGACGAGTTCATCTCGGCCGGTGAGGCGAAGTGGGGCCAGCGGTCGTCGCTGACGCTGCTGCTCCCGCACGGGTACGAGGGTCAGGGGCCGGACCACTCGTCCGCCCGCCCCGAGCGGTTCCTGGCGCTCTGCGCGGACGGCAACATGACCGTCTCCGCGCCGTCCAGCCCGGCCAGCTACTTCCACCTGCTGCGCCGGCAGGCGCTGTCGCCGGTGCGCCGCCCGCTGATCGTCTTCACGCCGAAGTCGATGCTGCGGCTCAAGGCGGCGGCCTGCGCCGTCGAGGACCTCACCGGCGGAGCCTGGCAGCCGATCATCGACGATGCGGCAGTCGGCGACCCGGCCAGCGTCCGGCGGGTGCTGCTGTCCGCCGGCAAGGTCTACTACGACCTGGCCGCGGCGCGGGAGAAGCGCAACGACTCGCAGCGCTTCGCTCTGCTGCGGGTCGAGCAGATGTACCCGACACCGGGGCCGGAGCTCGCCACGCTGCTGGCGCGGTACCCGAACGTCACCGACATCGTCTGGGTCCAGGAGGAGCCGGCGAACCAGGGCGCCTACCCCCACATGGCGCTGAACCTGCCCGAGTCGCTGCCCGACGGGCTGCGGCTGCGGCGGGTCTCGCGGCGGGCGTCGGCCGCCCCGGCCTCCGGGTCGTCCAAGGTGCACGAGCGGGAGCAGGCGGCACTGGTCGAAGCCGCCTTCGCCGACTGACCCCATGCCGGGCCGCCCGGCGAAACGGGCTGGTCTCGGCAGGCATGCAGGGCATACGGACGAGGCGGTGAGCCGACCCGCGAACCGCGGGCAGGCCCACCGCCTCGTCCCGTTTCCGCACGCCCCGCTCCCGCGCTCCGTCCCGAGCGCGGTTGGGTGCACCCTGCCGCTCAGGGCCCGGCGCCGGATACCGTTCGGCCATGTACTTCACCGACCGTGGCATCGAAGAGCTCGCCAGCCGGCGCGGGGCGGAGTCGGTGTCGTTCGACTGGCTGGCGGATGCCCTGCGCACCTTCGTCGACCTGCATCCGCAGTACGAGGACGCGGTCGAACAGCTCGCCACCTGGCTGGCCCGGCCGGACGACGACCCCGATCTCTAGTGCTCCCGGTCACGACACTGGTGCCGGGACCGGGCCGTCACACGGTGAGCACGAGCTTGCCGAACACCTCGCCGCCCGCCAGCCGCTCGAACGAGGTCCGGGCATCCGCGAGCGGGCGGACATCGTCCACGAGCGGGCGCGTGCCGGTGCGGTCCAGCAGGTCCACCAGCGCGGCGAGCTCCGCCCGGGTGCCCATCGTGGTGCCGATCACCGACAGCTGCAGGAAGAAGATCCGGTTCAGCTCGGCCGGCGGGTTCGGGCCGCTGGTAGCGCCGGAGCAGATGATGCGCCCGCCCGGGCGCAGCGACCGCACCGAATGCGACCAGGTGGCGGCGCCGACAGTCTCGATCACCGCGTCGACCCGGGTCGGCAGCCGCTCTCCCGACCCGACCGCCAGGTCGGCGCCGAGGTCACGGGCGCGCTGACGCTTCGCCTCGTCCCGCGAGGTGACGAACACGGTGTGCCCGACGGCCTTGCCGATGAGCAGGGCTGCCGTGGCCACCCCCCCGCCGGCTCCCTGGACGAGCATCGTCCCGCCGCCGTCAGCGGGCAGGCCCGAGCGGCTGACGACCATGCGGTACGCGGTCAGCCAGGCGGTGGGCAGGCAGGCTGCCTCCTCCCAGGACAGCGAGGCCGGCTTCGGCACGAGGTTCGCGCGGGGCACCGCGATCCGCTCGGCAAGCGTCCCGGGGTGCAGCTCGGAGAGCAGCGTCCGTCTCGGGTCGAGGGTCTCGTCCCCGCCGCCGCGCGCCGGGTCACCGATCACCGCGTGGACGACGACCTCCGCGCCGTCCTCGCTCACTCCGGCGGCGTCACAGCCGAGGATCATCGGCAGGCGGTCGGCCGGCAGCCCGACACCGCGCAGGCTGAACAGGTCGTGGTGGTTGAGCGCCGCCGCGCGCACGGAGACCGTGGTCCAGCCCTCGGGGACAGCCGGCTCGGGCTGCTCGCCGACCTCAAGGCCGGCAAGCGGACTGTCCGGGTTGATCGAGACAGCAGCGGCGGCAAGCATCAGGCAACTGTAGTGCCGGTGAGGGCACGGATGTTGCCGCCCGGGGCATCGACCCGGTGGGCACCGACCTGGCCGGGATGTGCGTGTCCCTGGCTGGTCCCGTCGGCCCGGCCGTCGCGCTCGCCCAGCAGATGTGCTGAACTCAGTCCCGTGGTGACACAGGGAGGAACGCCGGCTGCGGTTGGCCGGGACGGGGGCGGTCGTCGGTTCGGGTGGCGTCGGCGGCGGCCGGTGCCGGTCCCGGAACCGCCGGTGGTCCCGGCGACCGACGGTTACCCGGTCATCGTCGTGCCGCTGGCGGATTTCGTGTGCTGTTCCTACAAGGGGTGTGGCGCCCTGCGCCCGCTCACCGAGGCCAGCGAGAACCGGCCGTGCCCGGGCTGCGGCCGGGTCTGACCCACCAGCCGGCCCGAAGTCCCGGGCGAAGGTCCCGAGCAGCCTGACGCGGCTACCGGCCCGGCCCCCGGCCAAGCCCGGCCGGCCCGAGGCCCGCCGCGGCTGCCAGAACCCTCATAGCCTGGCAGCCACGGCGCGGCCGGTGCGTCAGCGGCGCGTCAACGTCACGAGCGGCGGCAGCGTCAGCGGCGCGCGACCCCGTCGGCGCGGGCGGCCTCGGCCACCGCCGACGAGACAGCGGGGGCGACCCGCTTGTCGAAGACACTCGGGATGATGTTGTCCTCGGACAGCTCGTCGGCGACCACGTCGGCGAGCGCCCGCGCGGCGGCGAGCTTCATGCCCTCGGTGACCCGGCTGGCGCGCACGTCCAGCGCACCCCGGAAGACACCGGGGAAGGCCAGGACGTTGTTGATCTGGTTCGGGTAGTCGCTGCGACCGGTCGCCACGATCCGGGCGTACCTGTGCGCGACCTCCGGGTCGATCTCGGGGTCCGGGTTCGCCATCGCGAAGATGATCGCCTCCGGGGCCATGGTGGCCACCGCGTCCTCGGGCACCTTGCCCGCGGAGAGGCCGAGGTAGACGTCCGCCCCGGCGAGGGCCTCGTTGATGGAGCCCTTGAGCCCCGCCTTGTTCGTCTCGGCGGCGAGCGCGGCCTTGACCGGCGTGAGGCCGTCCCGGCCCGCGTAGATCATGCCCCGACTGTCACCGACGGCAATGTCACCGATACCCGCGGCAAGCAGGATCCGGGTGACGGCGACTCCGGCGGCGCCGGCTCCCGACACCACGGCCCGCAGGTCCGACAGCTCCCGCCCGGTCAGCCGCGCGGCGTTCTCCAGCGCGGCGAGCGCGACGATCGCGGTGCCGTGCTGGTCGTCGTGGAACACGGGGATGTCGATGCGGTCCTGCAGCATGCTCTCGATCGCGAAGCACCGCGGCGCCGAGATGTCCTCCAGGTTGATGCCACCGAAACCCGGGGCCAGCCTGGCGATCGTGTCGACGAGCTCCTCGGTGTCGGTGCAGTCCAGGCAGATCGGGACGGCGTCGACCCCGCCGAAGTGCTTGAACAGCGCGGCCTTGCCTTCCATGACCGGCAGCGCTGCGGCCGGCCCGATGTCACCGAGGCCGAGCACCGCCGTCCCGTCGGTCACCACGGCCACCGTGTTGGCGCGCCAGGTGTACTCGTCGGCCAGCGCGGGTGTCTCCGCGATCGCGACACACACCCGGGCGACACCCGGGGTGTAGGCGAGCGAGAGGTCCTCCCGGTTGTTCAGCGGCGCCGTCAGACCGATTCCGATCTTCCCGCCCCGGTGGAGCGCGAAGGCGGGGTCGTCGTCGGACGGGCGTGGGCTCGGGCCGTCGAATCCCGGCGACGCTGCCGAGGACTCTGCCGAGCCGGGCCCTCCGGCCGGGGCCACGGTGGACGGGTCGAGGGTCGTGTGGTCGGTGGTTGCGGTCACGAAAGGGGCTCCTCGGACAAGCCACGGCGGTACCGTCCGGCGAACGGTGTCACTGACCGGACGTGGCTAGGACGTTCCCGGGGCCCCGGCGAAGATCGGGCGTTCGCGGGGCGGCGGGCATGCGGCGCCGCCTCGGACGTGTGAGGCGACTGGTGTGCCAGGGTGCCTGCGGCGGGGGTGGCCCGCCACAGCTTCCAATATGGCACGCCGAGGGCCCCGGGCCTGCCTGTCTGATTCACCACCGACAAACCCCAGATGTCTTCCGAATGAAACCCGCGGACGCCGGACGGGCCCATGGATGTTGCCAGCCCGTGACATGCGCGGGCCCCGGAGGCCTCCGGGAGGGGCCAGGACGGGTCCAGGCACCGTTTGTCCACCGCCTCCGGCGAGCCCGTGCGGCGTGGGCTGTCGGCCATCCGACTCGGTCCGCCCGCTTCGCCGGTGCCTGGCCACCGGGTCCGGCACCCCCGGCACCGGCGCGGCACCCTGGCCTCCCGGCCCTGCTTCGGCGCCGGGTCTGACGGGTGAGGGAGCGGTTGCGCAGAGCAGTGGCCGCGGCGAAGGCGGCGAAGGCGGCGAAGGCGGCGAAGGCGGCGAAGGCGGCGAAGGCGGCGACAGACGCAACCGCCGGCGCAGGCAGCACGACAGGAGACGCCTGGGAGCGGGACCCGTGGGCGGGCGTTCCCACGCGGACTCCCGTGGCCGGCGTGTCGCCCGGGTTTCCAGAATCGGCCCGAATGCCCGAGCACTCCCGGACCCCGATTCCACCGCGTTTCCCCGGAGTTTCCTCCCGGCCACACGCCAATGATCGTGACTTCGCGACACACCCATCACAGATGAATCGTGAGACGATTCACGCCCAAGGCGGATGTTGTCCGTCCGTGGGTTTCCGGAGTGCACCTGGCGACTGGGGCGGGATCCGGCGGCCAGGAAGCCGCGCCCCAGGTCACCACACGTCCACCAGGAACATACGGATACGGATGACGGTCGCCGGAGGCCGGTGATACGACAGCGACCGGTGTCATCATGTTCACCCTGAGCGCGGGTTCCTGGGCGGTCCCGTCAGGGAATCGGCCGCCTAAACCTAGTAGCGTGTGTTGTCGTGGAGGTCACCGAGCTGCCGATATCCGATGCCTGGTTGTTCACCCCGCGCAAGCACGCCGATCCACGCGGAACATTCCTCGAATGGTTCCGTACCGACGCGCTGGAATCGGTGACCGGGCATCGTCTCGAACTTGCCCAGGCGAACGCCAGTGTCAGCCGCGCGGGAACACTGCGCGGAGTCCACTACGCCCAGGTGCCGCCCAGCCAGGCCAAGTACGTCACCTGCGTCAGCGGGCGGATCCTGGACTGCGTCGTGGACATCCGGATCGGCTCGCCGACGTTCGGCGCGCACGCGGCCGTCGTCCTGGACGATGTCGACCGGCGGGGCCTGTACGTGTCGGAGGGTCTCGGGCATGCGTTCATGGCGCTGACCGACGGCGCCGCCATCGCCTATCTGTGCTCGACGCCCTACACGCCGGCACGGGAGTACGGCATCAACCCGCTCGACCCGGATCTCGACCTGCCCTGGCCGCCGGGCCTGACCCCGCTGCTGTCCGACAAGGACATCGCGGCGCCGAGCCTGCACCAGGCCGCCGCCGCCGGGATCCTGCCCAGCTACGCCGACTGCAGGGCCTTCTACGACTCGCTGCGCCCCCTGGGCAGCGGCGCCGTTCGTTCCTGAGGCTGCTGCCGTGGCACCGAGCCCCGGTGCCACGGCAGCAGCCTCAGGGCCCGCTACGCCCGTGGCGGGCGGCTGCGGCGCAACACCCGGGGGCGCGGCCAGTAACGCGCCACCACCCGGCCCAGAACGTCCCCGGCGGGAACCATGCCGAACGCGGCGCTGTCGGTGCCGACCCCCACGTTGTCCGACCGCAGCCACCAGGATCCGTCCGGGTCGGTGAACTCCGCCCGTTTGATGCCGAGGCCACGGCCCGGCAGCCGCGCGACCACCACATCCCCCGGCCGGGGCGGTGCGCCCCACAGGACCAGACAGGCGTCGCCGTCGCGCAGGGTCGGGCGCATCGACTCGCCACGCACGCCGACCGCCCGCGGAGAAATGTTCGGGCTCACAGGGGTAGGTTGCCAGAAGGCGGGAAACCGGTCCGCGAGCTGCTCACTCGCGGCTCACCGGCCCGCGATCGCATCACCCAGGGCCGGCCACCCGGCGCGGGCACGGTCGCCCTGGGGCGACTGAAGTCCCAAGGCGTACAGAGAGGACAGCGGCATGAGCCTGCTCAATCCCGCGACCAGCGTCAGTGCCCACTGCGACCTGCCCTGCGGCGTCTACGACCCGGCCCAGGCAAAGGTCGAGGCCCAGTCGGTCAAGGCCATCCAGGAGAAGTACCAGGGCAACGCCGACCCCGAGTTCCGGGCCCGGGCGCTCGTCATCAAGGAGGAGCGCGCCGAACTCGTGAAGCACCACCTCTGGGTGCTGTGGACCGACTACTTCAAGCCGAACCACCTGGAGAAGTACCCCCAGCTCCACGACCTGTTCTGGAAGGCCACCAAGGCCGCCGGCGCCGCCGGCGCCAAGGGCTCGGTGGACCCGGCGCAGGGCCAGCAGCTGCTCGACCTGATCGACGAGATCTCCACGATCTTCTGGGAGACCAAGGCCGCCGCCTGACGTCGGCGACCTGCAGCGAGGACGTCCCTGCCGGGTGGTGCGAAGCCACCCTGTGGGGACGTCCCCGTTTCCAGCCCCGCCTGCGCCGACCCCGCCTGGCCCGACCGCGCCTGCCCTCTGCCCCGACCGCGCCTGCGCTGCCCTGCCACCGTGCCCGCCCTGCGCCGGAGCTGACATGATCAGAACGGCTGAACGCGCGGACGTCGTTCCCGTCCTCGGCCTGGTCCGCGACCTCGCCGCCTACGAGCGGGAGCCGGACGCGGTCGCCATGACCCCGGACGACCTCACCGTCGCTCTCTTCGGCGACCCGCCGGCGGTGCACTGCCTGGTCGCGACCGCTCCGGGCGAGGGAGGCGACGTCCTCGGATGCGCGCTCTGGCACCCGACGTTCTCCACCTGGACCGGCCAGGCCGGGATGTATCTGGTCGACCTTTTCGTCCGGCCCGAACATCGCCGCGAAGGGCACGGCCGCGCGCTGCTGCGCGAACTCGCCCGGCTGTGCGCGCGGCATGGCTACCAGCGCCTGGAATGGGCCGTGCTGGACTGGAACACGCCCGCGCACGACTTCTACCACTCGGTGGGGGCGACGGCCACCGAGGAGTGGACCACCTGGCGCCTCGACGCAGCGGCCATCGACGCGCTGGCGCACCGGCGACCGCCCCGGTGACGATGTCGGCTGAGATGCACCTTGACGGCAACGTGCCGTGGTCCGAACGTCCACACGAAGTGGTCATCAGGCCTGTGCTCGCGCTCTTCCAGCGCCTCGCGCCGGGCAACGAATTCCCAGGTGGCCGGCATGAACCGGCCATTCACGACCACGTGGGCCCGACGCGCGTCTTCTGATCACCCGACCTGCGACACACCAGGCAGCCTGGGTACGGTGGTGAACGACGGGAGGCCATGCCAGGTGGTCAACCCGGGCAGGGCCATCATCGGAGTAGCGCCCCGCGGAACAGGGCAGGGCCCACCACCGGAGTGTCGTCCGGAAACGGACATCACACCCCGGCCGGAGGCTGTCACGCCGTGGTGACAGCGCTCTGGTATCTGGCACCGACGCGCCGAGGGCGCCCGGCACGGGAAGTTCGGGCGCACGAAGGGCGAGATCCACGCACGAACGGCAGCTGGTACGGCGAGAATCCAAGGCGGCGACGAGCACCGGGCGCAACGAGCAGGCCGGCGGTCACATCCAGGGCCGGCGGCACCATCAGCGGGGCGGTCGGCGGCTCACGCGGCACAGCGGAACACAAGGGGAACAGCACGACGCACCGTCCGCACGGCACCAGGCATGAAGAACCAGACACGACGCACCAGACACGAGACAGACACCAGGCACGCGACAGACATCATCGACGAGGACCTTCCTCGCACGACCCGGGCTCTTGGGGGTAGGAACGTGAATCCGACGCCTTCTACCGGCGGCGCGGAGAACTCGGACGGCATCTCGGGCGGCGCCACCGGCGACGGCGGCCCGCACGACGTCGTCCAGCTCACCCTGCCCGCCGCGAGCGCCTATCTGACCGTCCTGCGGACGGCCACAGCGTCCCTCGCGGCCCGGTTGGACTTCACTCTCGACGACATTGAGGATCTCCGTATCGCGGTGGACGAGGCGTG
Organism: Parafrankia sp. FMc2; assembly: GCF_041008525.1. Taxonomy (NCBI): domain Bacteria; kingdom Bacillati; phylum Actinomycetota; class Actinomycetes; order Frankiales; family Frankiaceae; genus Parafrankia; species Parafrankia sp. FMc2. The sequence continues at coordinate 79,315 of NZ_JBFLUG010000003.1, forward strand.
CGCGCTGCTGCTCGTCTCCGCGGTGCCCGGATCCGCCCTGGAATGCAACTTCGCCCTGGAACCCGGCGTGATGAAGGTCCTGGTCACGGTCGAGAGCCTCGACGGCGAACCACCGTCCAAGGAGACGTTCGCGTGGACGGTGCTGACCGCGCTGGCCGGTGACGTCTCCAGCTCGACGGGCCCGGGCTCCCGGGTCAGCATTGCCCTCCAGAAGCGTCGCGGCGTCCGGGCCGACCTGGGTGAGCCCCCGGCCGGGCATGTCCGCGGCTCAGGTGCGGCCTCCGCGGCGGCCCTCGGCGACACGGTAGGCACGTTGTGACTTCAGCCGGCAGAACACCCACCACGCCCCGATCGGCACCCGTGGGCCACGCGGGCAGCCACGATCCCGCTGGCGCGGGCGATCCGGTCGCGGCCATCAGCCAACGCAACGCAGGCGAGGTCGCCGGCGTCACCCTGAGCGGGCCGGGAGCGGGCCGGGAGAAGAACGGCCACGCCCCGCCCGCCGCCGCCGGGAGCGGGTCCGCCACGGGCCGCCCGGCGCCCCCGGCGCTGGGCGAACAGGCGCACCCGGAGAGCCCCGCGGAGGCCACCGGGACTGCCGAGGCCACCGAGACGGCCGGTCCCGAGGCGGATGCGGCACCGGAGCGCAGCACCTCCCCGGACCGCGTCCGTGCCCGGGCGCTGTTCGCGCAGCTGGTCTCGCTGCCGCAGGGCGATCCGGAGCGGGCCGCCGTGCGGGACCAGCTCGTCCGCATGCATCTCCCGCTCGTCGAGTACCTCGCCCGGCGCTTCCGAAACCGCGGCGAGCCTCTCGACGACCTGGTGCAGGTCGCGACGATCGGCCTCATCAAGTCGGTCGACCGGTTCGACCCCGAGCGCGGGGTCGAGTTCTCGACCTACGCCACCCCGACCATCGTCGGCGAGATCAAGCGCCACTTCCGGGACAAGGGCTGGGCAATCCGGGTGCCCCGCCGGCTCCAGGAGCTGAAGCTCTCGCTGACGAAGGCGACCTCCGAGCTCTCCCAGTCGCTGGGCCGCTCGCCGACGGTCAGCGAGATCGCCCGCCACCTGGAGATGACCGAGGAGGAGGTCCTCGAGGGGCTGGAGTCGGCGAACGCCTACTCCGCGGTGTCCCTCGACGCGCCCGACTCCGGCGACGACGAGGCACCGGCCGTCGCGGACACGCTCGGCGTGCAGGACGAGTCGCTCGAGGGCGTGGAGTACCGGGAGTCGCTCAAGCCGCTCCTGGAGAAGCTCCCGCCGCGGGAGAAGCGCATCCTGCTCCTCCGGTTCTTCGGCAACATGACGCAGTCACAGATCGCGAACGAGCTGGGGATCTCGCAGATGCACGTGTCCCGCCTGCTGGCCCGCACGCTGGCCCAGCTGCGCCGCGGGCTGCTCGAGGACGGCTGAACCAGACCGACGACCGACCCCCGGGCCCGGGTCGGTCCAGCCCCGTACTCTCTCCGTGCCCTCCTGACCCCGGCTCGCCACCGCCCCACGGGCCGGCGCTGGCACAGGCCAAGCCGGCGCTCCTGCCCGAGGCCGGAGCTACTGCTCCTGGCCGGCGCCGGGACGGGCGTATCCCCCACCGAGGGCGATCGCGACGATGATCACGATCGGCACCACGACCAGCGGCACCCCGTAGCCGTAGAGACCCCCTTGGAGCAGCCCCCAGGCAACAGGGAGGCACAGCACCTGGGTCACCAGCGCGGGTGAGCGGAACCCCTCCCGCCCGCGCAGCACCCCCCAGGTGACGAGGCCGAGACCGGCCGCGCCGACCAGCGCCAGCAGGCCGCCTGTCTCCGCCCGCCCGACGTCGTCGATGTCGGAGCCGAACCCCCGGACCACCAGCAGCACTCCGAGGCCGGTCAGCACCACCGTCTGGAGCCCGAGCAGCGCTCCTGCGACGAGCAGGGGCCGCGGCACGGCACGCGTCTGCTGCGCCGGACCGCCGCCTGGCTCCCCCGCGACGCCGCGGTTGGTACCCATCCGTCGAGATTACGTGCCCGCGGCGGCGGGCCCGCCACCCGGCCGCGTGGCGGCGCCGGGTCAGCACGGACGGTGTGAGAGTTTTCCCAGCCGACGCCCTGAATGCCTGCGCAGGCTACCGTATTGCCATGCGCGGGCTGCTGGTCGTCAATCCGGTTGCGACCACCACTACGGAGCGGGTCCGCGACGTTCTCGTCACCGCACTCGCCGCTGACGTCGACCTGGAGACGGTTGTCACCAAGGGCCGCGGCCACGGGGTCGAGCTCGGGGCCGACGCCCGCGAGATGGGCGTGGACGTCGTGATCGTCCTCGGCGGTGACGGCACCGTGAACGAGATCGTCAACGGCCTGGTGAGCAGCGGCCCCGCCGCCGGCGGCCCCGCGCTCGCCGTGGTTCCCGGCGGCAGCACGAACGTCTTCACCCGGGCTCTCGGGTACTCGTCGTCGCCGGTCGAGGCCACCGGTGAGCTGCTCGCCGCCCTGCGGGAGGGCCGCAGCCGCGAGGTGAGCGTCGGGCTGGCCCACTACGGCGACCAGCAACGGTACTTCGCCTTCTGCCTGGGTGTCGGGCTGGACGCCGACGTGGTCGCCGCCGTCGAGCGGCGCCGGGAGAAGGGGCGGCGCAGCACCCCGGGGCTGTTCGTGCGCTGCGCGGTCACGGAGCTGCTGCGCCGGACCGGCCGGTCCGGCCCGACGATCTCCGTCAGCTCGACCGGCGGCGTGCCGGACCTGCGCGGAATCCTCGACGAGGCGGACGGCGCTCCCGAGAGCACGGCTCCCGCGGACGCTACGGGCCACGAGGCCAAAGCCGCGTTCGGCGACGGCGACCGCGATGGTGACGGCGGGTCGGAGGCGGGCGGCGACGGCAGCCGCGCACCGGCCGAGGTGTCGCTGGCGATCGTGTGCAACACCCGGCCCTGGACCTACCTGAACAACCGCCCGGTGGCAGCCTGTCCGGCTGCCTCCTTCGACACCGGGCTGGACCTGCTGGGCCTGCGTCGGGCGCGGCTCACCCGCGTGCTGCGGACCGGGCTGAAGATGCTCGGCGAGGACGCCGACCCGCGGGGTCGCAACGTCTACGGGCTCCACGACGCGACGTCCATCACGCTGCGTTCCGACGAGCCGGTCGCCGTGCAGATGGACGGCGAGGTGCTGGGCCTGTTCACCTCGGTCGAGCTCACCCACCACCCGCGGGCCCTGCGGGTCATCGCCTGACCGCCGGCATCGCCCGCACGGTCATCATCTCCTGACCGCCGTCGTCGCCTGGCCGCGATCATCGCCTGGCCACGATCATCTCCCGAGTGCCGTGGTGATGCCGGCCGGGTCGTCGCAGATGATCCCGTCGACGCCGGCGTCACGCAGCTCGAGCGCCGCCGCCGGGTCGATGACCGTCCAGGTGACCAGGCGGACACCGGCCCGGCGTGCCCGCGGCACCGCGTCCGGCACGCCGCGGACGGCCGACACGTGCGCGTGGAGCTCGGTGTGGCCGGCGGAGCGGACATAGGCGATCCCGCCGCTGACCGACATCCGGGGCATGGTGAGGAACGCGGTCGCGACCCCGAGGCCGGCGTCGCGGACCGCCTCGATCGCGAACCAGTCGAAGGATGACACCGTGATCCCCGGCTGGGACGCGGAGCCGGCACCCGCCCCACCGCCGTTCGCCCGCGCGTCCGGCGTGGATGCGGGGTGCAACCGGGGTTCGACGGGTTCGCCGGCGGGGCTCTCCGCCGCGTCCAGCGGCCCGGGGATGACCGGACCCGGCTCAGAGAGGGTCGGACCAGGCCCGGGGAGGCCCCGGGCCCGCAGGAGCTCGATGAGCGCCCGGGCGGTGCGCTCCCGCGGCGCGTCGAAGTCGGGTTGGCCCGGCTGGTTCTTGATCTCGAGGATGAGCCGGCCACGGCCCGCCCACACGTCCAGCACGTCGGTCAGTGTCGGGATCCCGCGGCTCGCCAGCTCCCTGGTCGACCGCCGGAGAACGGCGCGACCACCGAGGCGCGGGAGCCGGGCGTCGTGCACGCAGACCAGATCACCGTCGGCACTGCGCCGGATGTCGAGCTCCACGCCGTCGGCGCCGGCTCGTAACGCGGCGTCGACAGCCTCGACCGTGTTCTCGGGGCCAGGTGTCCGGCTGCCCCGGTGGCCAAGAACCTCCATCGCCCCATCCTGCACGGACTGTTCCTCGCACTTCCACCGCAGCATCACCACCACGCTCGGTGGCCACCGAGCGGATCCCGTCGGTGGCGGCAGCCCGCCGGGCCGGCCCGGCGGGCCCCCGGCGCGCACCGCGCGGCGCGATGCGCCAGAATGGCCCCTACGCCTCCAGAATCAACACCAAAGCGACAACGCAGCACAGAATGACCAGGCGGCATGGCCGCCAGATGAACATCGCCGAGCGCTTCCGCCTCGGCCGACGTTCGGGCACCCCACAACGGTCCAACATGATCCGGAGAGCCTGGAAGTGCCGATGGCCACGGGACTCTCTCCCGATGGCCAATGCCCGATGGGCGGTCGCGTTACCCGTGGTCCGGCCGTGTCCCTGGCGGACAGGGACCGGCCAGAACCGCCGTCACACCACAGGTAGGTTCTTGCGCCCCTGCCCGTTCCGGTGGGAGGGTGGCGAATGTCCGAGGTAGATGCACGTGCACCTGGGACCACGCGCATGCACTCGCACAAGCCTCCGCCGCCGCGCCCGACGCGACATCCAGAATTTCTTTCGGGACGCGACGCAACCAAGGCGGCTCACCGAGCGTCTGATGTGCAGTGTGGTCCGAGACGAGAGAGGGAGTAGTACGCATGGACTGGCGCCACCGAGCGCTCTGCCGTGACGAGGATCCCGAGCTCTTCTTCCCGATCGGTACGACCGGTCCGGCAGAACGCCAGGTCGAAGAAGCGAAGGCCGTCTGCAGGCGATGCGCGGTCACGAGTGACTGCTTGAACTGGGCTCTCGACACCGGGCAGGATTCCGGGGTCTGGGGTGGGCTGAGCGAGGACGAACGACGGGCGCTGAAGCGTCAGGTTCGCCTCCGGGTCCGCACCGCCTGAGCCTGGGCCCGAACCGCCCGAGCCTGTTGGCGCCCTGCCCGGGGCGGCAGCAAGCCGTACGGCGACAGCACCGAACTGGCCCACCGCCGGTGGGCTGATCACAACCGAACAATGACCGTGAACAGCCGTTCCGCGCACGGACGAGCCCGGCCAACGCCTCGCTGCAACGAGGTGCTCCATGCCCGTTCCTGCGGAGTGGATCCCGTGCGCGCTCAGCGCGGACGGCACGAGAAGTAACACCATCGGCCGCTCTGTCCGCTGGTCCGCCGTTGCACTACGTGCGGGCTCGGACGGAGCGGCCGAAAAATCTTCCGGATCCCCACCTTCGGTATCCGTGCCACCTGCGGCTGATCGACCCGCGGCACCCGCACCATCGAAGGCGGCGAACCCGTTCCGGCCGTCCGCGGGAGATGACGCAACCAGCGCACGTTGGCGGCGGTCAGAGGGCACGTCGGGTCTCATACCCGGCCATGCGAGCCCCAAACACGCAACCTCAGGAAAGTGGAATCGACAGCAGAGCCTCCGTCCCCCGGGCCGGACCGGCCTGCAGCCGGATCGTCCCGCGCATCTCGCCGAGCACCAGCTGCCGCACGATCTGCAGGCCCAGCCGCGGCGAGTGCTCGAGCTGGAAGTCCTCCGGCAGGCCCGCCCCGTCGTCAGCGACCACGACGTCGAGGCGGTCCAGCTCCCGCCGGACGCGGAGCTCGATCGCCCCGGCCGATCCGTCGAACGCATGTTCGACAGCATTCTGCAGAAGTTCCGAAAGCACAAGGGCCAGCGGCGTGGCGAGCTCGCCGGGCAGCTGCCCGAACGACCCGGTGCGCCGCGTCGTGGCGCGCGTCCCGGTCGAGGCGAGGTCGACCGTCACCGAGGTGATCTGGTCGGCGATCTCGTCGAACGGCACGGACTCCCCAAGCGTCTGCGAGAGCGTCTCGTGGACGACCGCGATCGAGGTGACCCGCCGCACGGACTCCCGCAGGGCGTCCCGCGCCTCGTCCGCCTTCGTCCGCCGCATCTGCAGCCGCAGCAGCGCGGCCACGGTCTGCAGGTTGTTCTTGACGCGGTGATGTATCTCACGGATCGTCGCGTCCTTGCTCAGCAGCTGGGCCTCCCGGCGCCGCAGCTCCGAGACGTCCCGCACCAGGACGAGCACCTCCCGGATCGCACCCGGGTACAGCGGGATCGCCCGCAGGAGCACCACCGTGCTGCCCACCTCGAGCTCGACCTCGACCGGCCGCCGCCGGCTGATCGCATGCCACACCGCGGGCGTCGTCGCCGGCAGGTTGAGGGCGCGGTGCACGGTGCGCAGGTCCTCACCGGTGACGTTCCCGGTGTAGCCGAGGCGGCGGTAGGCGGACAGCGCGTTCGGGCTGGCGAAGATGACCTTGCCGGCGCCGTCCAGGCGCATCATTCCGTCGCCGACCCGCGGCGGCTCCGGCAGCTCCGCCGAACCCGCACGGAACGGGAACGCACCCTCGGCGATCATGAGCGCGAGGTTGTTCGCGGCCTGGAGATAGGCCGATTCCAGCGCGCTCGGCGTACGTGTCGTCGCGAGGTTGGTGTCGCGGGCGAGGACAGCGATCACCCTGTCGCCGTGCCGCACCGGGATCGCCTCGGTACGAACGGGGACCCCGCCATCCCACTCGGGCTCGCCCTCCCGGGCGATGCGGTGCTCGCGCCAGGCGTTCTGGACCACCCACCGGTTGATGACGACGCTGCCCACCTCGTCGTTGTGGTAGGCCGTCGGACCGGTGGTGGGCCGTACCTGCGCCACGACCTGGAACTCCATGCCGCCGGCATGGCCGGCCCGGACCGCGCCGGACCGCACGGGCACGAGCAGCAGCAGGTCGGCGAACGACAGGTCGGCCAGCAGCGCCCAGTCCTCGACGAGGGCATGGAGATGGTCGATGTCGTCGCCGGCGAGATCAGTACTCGCCCGCAGGGCGTCGGCCAGGGTTCCCACGGCACGCAGACTGCCAGATGCCACCCGCGGCGTGCCGGGCGGCCGGGCCGGAATGCACCGTACGCTCGCCGACGTGACGCCCGATCCCACCCGCACCACGTCATCCGCCGCCCTGGTCGGCCCCCCCGACCCTCTGGCCAGCAGTGACACGGACACGCTCGCCGGCGGCCCGCCTGTCTCGCCCGCCCCGCCCGCACCCGCCCCGGCTGGCACGACCGGTCCGGCGGCGGCGTCGGACCCGCTCGGCTGGCTGGACGAGGCCGCGCGGCTGCGCGCGGCCGCCGGGCTGCACCGCGTGCTGCGTCCCCGCGCCCCCCGAGCCACGGGGACCGCGGGGACCGCGGGGACCGCGGGAACACCTGGGATCGCAGGCGGGCCGGCCGAGCTGCCGGTCCAGGGCTCCCTGCAGCCCTGGACCAACGGCGATCTGCTGCTCGACCTCGCCGGCAACGACTACCTCGGTCTGGCCCGCCATCCCGAGGTGGTCGAGGGCGGGATCGCGGCACTGCGTGCGTTCGGTGCCGGGTCGACCGGGAGCCGGCTGGTCAGCGGCACCACCACCCTGCACGGGGAGCTGGAGGAGGCGCTGGCCGCGCACCTCGGCTTCTCCGTCGCGCTGGTCTTCTCCTCCGGCTACGCGGCGAACCTGGCGATGCTGACCGTGCTCACGGGACCAGGTGACCTGGTCGTCTCGGATGAGCGCAACCACGCGTCGCTGGTCGACGCCTGCCGCCTCTCCCGGGCGGAGGTCCTGGTCACCCCACATGCGGATGTCGCCGCCGTCGACGAGGCGCTGGCCACCCGGGCCTGGCGGCGGGCTTTCGTCCTGACCGACTCGGTCTTCTCCGCGGACGGCGACCTGGCTCCGCTGCCGGCCCTGCATGCGGTCGCCCGGCGCCACGGCGCCGTGCTGCTCGTCGACGAGGCGCACGGGCTGGGGGTCGTCGGCCCGGGAGGGCGCGGCGCACTGGCCACCGCCGGGCTGGCCGGTGAGCCGGATGTGGTCGCGACGGTGACGCTGTCCAAGTCGCTGGGCAGCCAGGGCGGGGCGGTCCTGGGGCCGGCGGCGCTGCGCGACCATCTCATCGACACCGCCCGCACCTTCATCTTCGACACCGGTCTGGCGCCCGCGTGTGCCGGTTCCGCGCTGGCCGCCCTGCGGCTGCTGACCACACGGCCGGAGCTGCCCGGCCAGGTCCGGCGTCGGGCCAGGCAGATCGCCGAGGCGACCGGCGCCCCGGAGCCGGCCGGGGCGGTGGTCTCCGTGGTGCTCGGAGATCCTGAGCGCGCCGTCGCGGTCGCCGCCGCCTGTCGGGAGGACGGAGTCGCCGTCGGCTGCTTCCGGCCACCGACGGTCCCGCCCGGGACGAGCCGGCTGCGGGTCGCCGCCCGCGCCGACCTCACCGACGGGGACATCGAGCGCGCCGTCGGCGTGATCACCAGCGCCATCGCCCGGATCCCCGCGCCGTGAGCGTGATTGTCGTCACAGGAACCGGGACCGGGGTGGGCAAGACGGTGGTGACCGCGGCGCTGGCGGCACTGGCTGCCGACCGCGGCAGCACGGTGGCGGTGGTCAAGCCGGCGCAGACCGGTGTGCAGGCCGGCGAGCTCGGTGACGTGGACCTGGTGCGCGATCTTTCCGGCGTCGACGACGTCCACGAGCTCGCCCGGTACACCGACCCGCTCGCGCCGGTCAGCGCCGCTCGGCGGGCCGGCCTGCCCACCCTCGACCTGGCCACCGTCGCCGGAACCGTCCGGAAGCTGCAGGCGGACCGCCGGCTGGTGCTGGTCGAGGGCGCTGGCGGGCTGCTCGTCCGGTACGACGACGACGGATCCACCCTCGCTGACCTGGCCCGTGAGCTGCGGGCGCCGGTCCTGGTGGTGACGACGGCGGGCCTGGGCTCGCTCAACGCGACCGCGCTGACCCTGGAGGCCATCGCACACCGCGGGCTGGATCTGGCCGGCATCGTCATCGGCGCCTGGCCCGCCGAGCCGGATCTGGCCGCCCGCAGCAACATCACAGACCTGGAACTGCTGGCTGCCCGCCCGCTGGCCGGCGCCGTCCCGGACGGCGCCGGCCTGCTCGACACCGCACGGTTCCGGGAGGTCGCGCGTGCCTCGCTGGAACCAGCCCTCGGCGGTGCGTTCAACGCCGCACGGTTCCGCTCCCGGCACACTGCATGACGGTGCCGCGGCCCCAGGACGGTGCCGGACGAACGACAGCGCCGGGCAACGGCGGGCGGCACCGGGCGGACGCACGTCACAACACGCGCGCGCGCCCCGCGGATGACTGAACAATGGACACTCCAAGCCCGACCGGTGGACACCACCACGCCGCCGGCACGACCTCACGATGAGGACCAACCTGTGACCGCACCTGTGACCACGACAGTGGAAACGCCCACGGCCGCCGGGACAGCCGCCGGTGACCTGCTCGCCCGGGCCCGGCAGCAGGTCCTCGAGGAGGGCCGCGGGCTCGGCGAGCATGACGTCCTGGCGGTGCTCCAGCTGCCCGACGAGACGCTGACCGACCTGCTCGCGCTGGCCCACGAAGTGCGGCTGCGCTGGTGCGGGCCGGAGGTCGAGGTCGAGGGCATCATCAGCCTGAAGACCGGCGGCTGCCCGGAGGACTGCCACTTCTGCTCGCAGTCCGGGCGGTTCGACTCCCCCGTGCGCTCCGCGTGGCTGGACATCCCGTCCCTCGTCGACGCCGCGAAGGCCACGGCGGCGACCGGAGCCACCGAGTTCTGCATCGTCGCCGCGGTCCGCGGACCCGACGCGCGGCTGATGGCGCAGATCCGCGAGGGCGTGGCGGCGATCCGGGCGGCGGTCGACATCAACGTCGCCTGCTCGCTCGGCATGCTGACGCAGGAGCAGGTGGACGAGCTCGCCGACCTCGGCGTCCACCGCTACAACCACAACCTCGAGACCGCCCGCTCCTACTTCCCCCAGGTGGTCACCACCCACAGCTGGGAGGAGCGCTGGGAGACCTGCGAGCTTGTCCGGGCCGCGGGTATGGAGCTGTGCTGCGGGGCGATCATCGGCGTCGGCGAGACGCTGGAACAGCGCGCCGAGCTGGCCGCCCAGCTCGCGGCCCTGGAGCCGGACGAGGTACCGCTGAACTTTCTCAACCCGCGGCCGGGCACGCCGTTCGGCGACCTCCCGCCGGTCGAGGCGCGGGAGGCACTGCGCACCATCGCCGCCTTCCGGCTGGCGCTGCCGCGCACCATCCTGCGCTACGCCGGCGGCCGGGAGATCACCCTCGGCGACCTGGATGTCCAGGGCATGCAGGGCGGTATCAACGCGGTGATCGTCGGCAACTACCTGACGACCCTCGGCAAGAACCCCGACGGCGACCTGGCCATGCTCGCCGAGCTCCGCATGCCGATCAAGTCGCTGCAGGCCACCCTGTAGACACCCGCACCGGACACCCGCACCACAGCGCTGCCGGGCCACCCGGGCGACGCCGACGGCGTCGCCCGGGTCTCAGGACCCCGTGGACGTGCCGTGCTCCGCGCAGTGCGCGGTCCACCCCAGCGGGGTCACCTGAACGACGAGGCGGCGCCGGCAGGACGCGCAGTAACGCGGGGGCTCGAGCGCCCGGGCACGCGCACAGGCCTCATGGCTGCCGATACTCGCGACCTGACCGCAGCGGTCGCAGAACGAGGCCTCCATGAGACGTCAGCCTATGGCACGAACCGCCCGCCGCGGCCGGGTCAGGACTCGACGACAGCGATCAGGTCACCGTCCTGCACGACGTCACCCTCGTTCACGGCGATGCTGGCGACGGTGCCGCCATCCTCGCTGATCACCGGGATCTCCATCTTCATGGAGTCGAGGATGACCAGCGCGTCGCCGGCGGCGACGGAGTCACCCACGCCGACGACGACCTTCCAGACATTGGCGACCATCTCGGCACGGACTTCCTCCGCCATCGCAGATCTCCTCTTCGCCTCGGCCACGCGCATGGCCTCGACCACGTTGCGGCACTGACAATGTGAGCGTAGTGGCCGCCGCCCGGCCCCCGGGCCCGAGTCCGGCGACTCGCCGCCGGGCGGCTCCCCAGCTGCCTGCCGCCACCTGCCCGCCGCCGCCCCTGCCCCCCGACCACACCCACGGGCCTGGTCGGGGGGCAGGGGCACCCGCCGCCCGCGGCGCCGCGGGCGACACCGCCCACGTCGGCGGGGTGCGGGCAGCCCGCGCCCGCGGCGGACGGGTCACACAGGCGGCCCGTGCGGCGCGCCCGGGCCCGCACCGTCCACACTTACGGATGTGCTCGTACTCCTCCTCCTGACCCTCCTGTGCGGGTTGGCCGTGGGTCTCGCGAGGGGCGGAACCCTGGACGCCCTCAGCCGCGTGTACATCGCCCGGCCCCTGCTGTTCGTCGGAGTGGTGGCGGTGCTGGCCTTCGGCCGGCTCGTCGGCCCCCTGCACAGCCCGGCCTGGATCCTCGCCTCGGCCGGCCTGCTGGCCTTCGCCCTGACCAACAGCCGGCTCCCCGGCCTCCCCCTGCTGTGCGCCGGCGTGGTCCTCAACGCGGTCGTGATCAGCGCGAACGGCGGGGACATGCCCGTCTCGGAGTGGGGCGCCGACCGCGCCGGAGTGCCCGTCGAGGACATCAGGTCCTCCGGTTTCCACACGGTGGCGGATTCGGGCACGTCGCTGCGCCTCCTCAGCGACATCCTCCCGCTGCCCACCCCCGCCGTTCCGGCGGTGGTCAGTCTGGGAGACGTCCTGATGGCCGCCGGCCTGGGGCTGTTCGGCGGGGTGGCCCCGGCGCGGGCACGCCGGACCCTGCAGGCACGGCTGGCGGCCAACCTCGGCCGGCCGCGCCGGACCACGCCGGCCCCCTTCGACCCGGATCCGCAGGGATACGGGGACAGCGACAGCCGCGCGCCCGGCCCGCACGACGGGAACAGCCTCGACGAGGACCCGCACGACGAGCTGGACGACGACGAACTGGACGACGACCCCGCCGACGACGACGACCCGGCCGATGCCATCGTTCTCGAGGACGATCCCGTCGGCGACGGGCCAGGCCACCTCGGACCAGACCACCTCGCACCGGTCGGCCACGAGCCGTCCGGGATGGTGCCTGACCAGGAGCCGCCGCCGGGTGTCCGGGGCGCCGCCGTTCCCGTGGGCGGTGCCGTTCCCGTGGGTGCCACCGCGGCCGATGACGGCCGGTCAGCCGCCGGTCCCGGGGGCGACCGCCCCGCGGCCAGCCTCTCTGCCGACGGTGGCGCAGGCGACGGAAGCCCCGAGAGCGGCGCTGGGGCGGATGACGCTGGCACTGGCGGCCGTCCCGGAACCAGCAGCACCGCCGTCAGCGGTCCGCCGGGAGAGCCCGAGGGACGCCGAGCCTGAGGGATTCCGCGGTGGCGACACCCGCCAGCCCGTCGACTGAGCCCGTCCTGACGACCCGCAGCCGCGAGCTGGCAGTATGTGGCCGACGGAGGAAAGGAGGCCACCATGGCGAAGAAGAAGCGCAAGCGGCGCGCCAGGGCCAAGCACAAGGCCAACCACGGCAAGCGTCCGAACACCTGACAGGCGGCCCGGGCGGGCCGGGGCGGCAGCTGTGCTGTGCCCGGCCAGGCCCGCCCGGGCGCTGCGCCACCCGTCCCCGGGTCAGGCGCCGCCGGCGTCGGCCGTCGCGGTCGCGGCGGTGAGCCGGCCGCGGATCCAGTCGACGGTGTTGCCGAGCCCCGTGTCGAGGCCGACCTGCGGGCGCCAGCCCACCTCGCGCCCGGCGAGGTCGACGTTCAGCGAGATGTGCTGCAGCTCGCCGGGGCGGGCCGGGGCGAACTGCGGCTCGTCCGGCACGCCGACCAGGCGCGCGACCCGTCGGTGCAGGTCACGGACCGTGGTCTCGACCGACGTACCGATGTTGAGCCGCCGGCCGTTGGCAGCCTCGGCCGGCAGGCAGCGGGCGAAGGCGTCCGCTACGTCGCCGACGTAGACGTAGTCACGGCTGGTGCTGCCGTCACCGAAGATCTTCGTCGGGCGCCCCTCCAGCATCGCCGTACCGAAGATCGCCACCACCCCGGCCTCGCCGTGCGGGTCCTGCCGCGGGCCGTAGACGTTGCCCAGGGCGAGCGCTGTGGTGCCGAGCCCGTAGGTCGCACGGTAGACGTTGAGGTACAGCTCCCCGGCGGCCTTGCCCGCCGCGTACGGCGACTCCGGCGCGGGCGCGGCCGACTCGCCGACCGGGAGCACCGTCGGAGTCCCGTAGATCGAGCCACCGGACGAGGTGTGTATCACCTTCGACACCCCGGCCAGCCGGGCCGCCTCGAGCACGTTGATCGTGCCGAGGACGTTGAGGCGCGCATCGTGCAGCGGATCGGCCACACTGATCCGGACGTCGATCTGCGCGGCGAGATGCGCGATCACATCCGGCCGGACCCGGGCGACGAAGTCCGCCAGGTCGGAAGCGGTGATATCGCCACGCTCGAACGAGAAGCGAGCGTCCGACGCGGCCTGCGCCAGGTTCTCCAGCCGCCCGGACGACAGGTCGTCCAGGCCGACGACCTGGTGACCGTCAGCAAGCATCCGATCGACGACGGTGGAACCGATGAAACCGGCCGCGCCGGTGACGAGGATACGCACGCCCCGGAGCCTAACCGCCACCTTCGGGTGGCCTGCGCCCGCGGTGCGCAGCCCATCCGGAGCCCCTGGACGGCCTCGGCGACCCGGCGGCCACGGGTGCGTCCCCGGGGCCGGGACCCGGCCCGGTGACTCGGCCCGGTGACTCCGGCCCGCTGCCCGGCGGTTACTCCGGGCGGAACTCGACCGCGTCGGCGCCCGAGCGGGCCGCCCGCAGCCGGGCCATGACGCTGAGCCGCAGCGAGTCCGGCGCGCGCTCGCCGCCGCAGGTGCGGGCGACGAGCATCTTCACCTCGTGCTCCACGCCGAACTCACGCAGGCACGGCGAGCACTCGTCCAGATGCGCGCGGATCAGGTTGTGGTCGGAGCCGTTGCACTCGCCGTCCAGATAGAGAAAGACCGCATCGAGTACCTTCCGGCAGTCGATGTTGTGGGAAGCTCCGCAGCTCACGACCCACCGCCCTCGTTCTCGCCGGTCCCGGCCGGCACAAGGCCCCGCTCCAGTGCGTAGTGCTCGAGCGACTTGCGCAGACCCCGCCGACCACGGTGCAGCCGGGACATGACCGTTCCGATCGGCGTGCCCATGATCTCGGCGATCTCCTTGTAGGAGAACCCCTCGACATCGGCGAGGTAGACCGCCATCCGGAAGTCCTCGGGAAGTGCCTGGAGCGCCTGCGTGATGTCGCTGTCGGGCAGGTGCTCCAGCGCCTCCGCCTCGGCGCTCTTCAGCCCCGTGGAGGTGTGCGACTCGGCCTCGGCCAGCTGCCAGTCCTCGACCTGCTCGGTCGGGCTCTGCAACGGCTGCCGCTGCCGCTTCCGGTAGGTGTTGATGAAGGTGTTCGTCAGGATGCGGTAAAGCCAGGCCTTGAGGTTCGTGCCCTCCTGGAACTGGTGGAACGCCGCAAACGCCTTCACGAAGGTCTCCTGAACGAGATCCTCCGCGTCGGCGGGATTGCGTGTCATGCGCAACGCGGCCGCGTACAGCTGATCGAGGAACGGCAGCGCGTCGCGTTCGAAACGCGCGCCCCGCTCCTCCACGGTCTCGTCGTTGGTCCCGTCGACCAGGATCACTTCCTCACCATGCCGTGCGCCGGCCCGTGGGCCGGACGCCGCCCCGCCGGTGACCGCCCGGGCGAACCTTCTCTCCGCGCCGGACGATACCCCCGCCGTGGGCCGCGCGCGTCCCGGTCCGCCGGGGGGGCCGGCGTGCGAGGGTCTGGCCGCGCGGTGTTCTGCCGGCGGCGACGCCGGAATGCCGTGGTGGTACCTCATCGAACCTCCGTGCCGCGGGCCCGCCCAGGGCCACACCACCTCGGTGCGGCCCGGCCGGACCAGGCATCAAGCGCTTCCTCCTCGGCAAACCCGCGAACGTCAGCCGCAATTCCCGGTTCCCCGCCGCGAAGCTGGGTATCAGAGGTAAACGTGAGCGCATATCGGGGGTGTGGCCTGCCCGCCTCCCAGGCACCTGCCCACGGGCAGGCCCCGTCACCGGGCCTGGTCCTGTCATCGGGCCTGGTTCTGCCACCCGGCCGGGCTCAGGCTCCGGCGGCGAGCAGGTGGCCGAGCAGCCAGGTGGCACCGACGTCCGCGGCTTCGACCGTCACGTCGTCCACGGTCCGGGCGTCCCGGAGCCGTACGCGGAACGAGTGGTCGGCGCCCGCCACGACGTGCAGCGACACAGCGTGGGCCGGGTCGGCCGGCGCCGGGGCGGGCTCGGGGGTGCCGAACGCGTCCCGCTCTCCCTGGACCACCAGCACCGGAACACCCGCGCCGGCCAGCTCGGGGGCACGCGAGGGCCGCCCACCCGGTGGCAGCAGGGGAAAACCCAGCGCCAGCACGGCGCGGGCCCCGACGGCGCGGGCGCACCGAACGGCCACCCGCGATCCCATCGAGGCGCCGGCCAGCCCCAGCACCGCGGGCCGGCCCAGCACCTCGATCGCGGCGGTGAGCACGGCGTCCAGCCGGGCCGGGCGGTCCGGGGCACGCCGGCCGGCCACCCGGTAGGGCATCTCCAGCGCGGCGACGCGCACACCGGCGGCCGTGAGGCGGCCCGCGAGCGCCGTCAGCACCGGAGTGTCGGTGCCACTGCCCGCTCCGTGCAGCAGCACCACCGTCGCGCCGGGCCGGGTCGGGCCGGCGGCCAGCGCGGGAACCGTGCGCAGGCGTCCTCCGTCCACATCTACGGGGGACTCGACATCCACGGAGACGGCGGGTAGTGCCACGCCGTGTTCTCCGTTGCCCGAGCCACTCCGGAGGGACACTGCGTGGTCGGGCTGAACATCTGTCAGAATTTCACCGTGCGTGTGTGACTTGCCTCGCATCATTACCCCTCGAAGGGTAGGAACGGTCAATGCTGTCTGGCGCCGAAGCCGACGCTCACTCGTCCCGGGCGAACACGCTGGTCTGTGAGGCCCCGGCCGACAGTGACGACCCCTACTGGGCCTTCTACGAGGAGGTCGCCTCGGCGCAGCTGCGGGAGTGGCTGCCCACCGAGCCGGTCCGTGTCCTCGATGTCTCGGGCCCACGGGCCAGATTCGCACGCCAGATGGTCGCCGCCGGCCACGAGGTGGTGCGGGTGGTCGGCAGCCTGAGCAGCGTCGACGCGCCCGGCGAGAGCGGACCGGCGCCCGGTCCGGGCCGGCTGCGGCGGGTCGTCGGCGACGCCCGCTCGCTCGACTGGTTCCGCCCCGGCGCCTTCGACGCGGTCCTCGCCGAGGCCCGCGCGCTGTCGTTCTGCCTGGCCACCGAGACCACGCTGGAGGAGATCCACCGCATGCTGCGGCCCGGCGGCCGCCTGCTGCTGTGCGTCGACTCGCTGCTGCTCGGCCTGGCGCGGCTCGCCGAGCAGCACCGGTGGGCAGAGCTGTCAGACGTCCCGCGCGCGGACGTCGTGCTCGTCCCGGCCGAGGACGGGACCATCACCCGCTGTTTCTGGCCCGAGGAGCTGCGTGCCCTGCTGACCAGCGCAGGCCTGGAGGTCGACTGGATCCGTCCGCGCACGGTGCTCTCCGCGGAGGCCGTCCGGCGGGCCGTGGCCGAGGACGTCTCCTGCTTCCCCACCCTCGTCCGCACCGAGGTGGAGCTCGCCGCCGAGCGCGAGGGCGAGTCGATCGGCATCCATCTGATCGCGTCGGCCCGCCGGCCCGACTGACGCCCGATCCGGCATGCTGGCAGGGTGACCACCACCACCCACGCGCAGCGTGAGCAGATCGACCCGTGGCCGGCACCGGTGGCGACCGGGCCGATCCGGGCCACTGTCGCCGTCCCGGGCTCGAAGTCGGGTACGAACCGGGCGCTCGTCCTGGCCGCGGTGGCCGATGGCACGTCCCGGCTGCGGGCGCCGCTGCGCTCGCGGGACACCCTGCTCATGGCGGGCGCGCTGCGGGCGCTCGGCGCGGAGGTCACCGACGCGCCCGGGGCGCCGGGCGCCTCCGCCGGCCCCGCCGAGGCGGATCTGGTCGTCACCGGGCCTCTCGGCGTGATCAGCGGCGGCGCGGCCACGGTCGACTGCGGGAACGCGGGGACCGTCGCACGCTTCACGCCGGCACTGGCCACGCTGGCCCGCGGCGACGTCCACTTCGACGGCGATCCGCGGATGCGGGAACGCCCGCTCACCCCGCTGCTCGCGGCGCTGCGCGGCCTCGGGGCGCGCATCGACGGCGACCTGATGCCCTTCACCGTGCGGGGCGGCGGCGGCATCCCCGGTGGAACGGTGACCGTGGACGCGTCGACGTCCAGCCAGCTGGTGTCCGGGCTGCTGCTGGGCGCGGCCCGCTTCGAGCGCGGGGCGACCGTGACGCACGCGGGCCACCGGCTGCCGTCCGGGCCGTACCTGGACATGACGGTCGCCGACCTGCGCGCTGCCGGTGTGGTGGTGCACGTCGATGATCCGACCGCCGCGGGTGGCCGCGGTGCCGAGGCCGACCCCGGCGCGGCGCCGTCGACCCGGCGCTGGCGGGTCGAGCCGGGCGGGCCGCAGGCACGCGACCGGGTGATCGAGCCGGATCTCAACAGCGCGGCCGCCTTCCTCGCCGCGGCGGCCGCCACCGGCGGCCAGGTGACGATTCCGGGCTGGCCGGAGCGGACCGAGCAGCCCGGCCGGATGTTGCCCGACCTGTTGGTGGCGATGGGCTGCCAGGCGGAACTGGGCCCCGAGGGCCTGCGGGTCACCGGCGGCGGGCGCCTCAACGGCATCGACGTCGACCTGTCCGACTTCGGGGAGGCCGCGCCGGTTCTGACCGGGCTCGCCGTGCTGGCGGAGTCGCCGTCGCGACTGCGCGGCATCGCCCACCTGCGCCTGCAGGAGACGGATCGACTGGCCGCGCTGGCCAGCGAGCTCGGCAGGCTCGGCGCCCGGGTCGCCGTCACCGAGGACGGTCTGCGGATCGACCCGGCGCCGCTGCACGGCGCCCGCCTCGACCCGCACGCCGACCACCGGCTGGCGATGACCTTCGCCGTCGTCGGCCTGGTGGTGCCGGGCGTCACCGTCGACGACATCGCCACGACCGGAAAGACCGTCCCCGATTTCGCCCGGATGTGGACGACGATGCTGGCCGGCTGACACCGTGGCACGCGAGTTGGACGAGGACGACGTCCGGACCCGGCCGGGCCGGGGATCCCGGCCGCGGACCCGGCTACGCCCCGACCACGCGGACGCGGCGGGAGCCGTCGTGGTCGCCGTGGACCGGGGCCGCTACACCTGCCGGCCAGCGACGGGCGCTCCCTTCGTCGCCGCGGTGCGCGGCGGGTCGATGCGCCGGACATCCGTCGTCGTCGGCGACCGGGTCGAGCTGGTCGGCGACCTGTCGGGTCAGCCGGGTTCGCTGGCGCGCATCGTGCGCCGCGACGAACGGAGCAGCCTGCTGCGGCGCACCGCCGACGACACCGACCCGGTCGAGCGGCCGATCGTCGCCAACGCCGATCTCCTGGTGATCGTCTGTGCCCTGACCGATCCCCCGCCGCGCACCGGGCTGATCGACCGCTGCCTGGTCGCCGCGTACGACGGCGGCCTCACCCCGGTGCTGTGCCTGACCAAGGCGGATCTGGCCGACCCCGGGCCGGTCCGGGAGTCGTACCAGCCGCTCGGGCTACCCGTCGTCACCACCCGGCCAGCGGGCGATCTCAGCCCGCTGCTCGCCCTGCTGCAGGACGCGACCAGCGTGTTCTTCGGCCACAGCGGAGTCGGCAAGTCGACGCTGGTGAACCGCCTGGTCCCGGACGCGGACCGGGCGATCGGCGTGGTGAACGCGGTGACCGGACGTGGCCGGCACACCTCGTCCGCCGCCGTCGCGCTGCAGCTCCCCGACGGGGGGACGGTCGTCGACACCCCGGGCATCCGGTCGTTCGGGCTGGGAGCCGTCCAGCTCAACCGGGTACTGCTCGCCTTCGACGATCTCGCGGCGGCGACGGCCGACTGTGAGCCCGGCTGTGATCACCTGACCTCGCCGGACTGCGGTCTCGACGAGGCCGTCCGCCAGGGCCGGGCCGACCCCACGCGGGTGGAGAGCCTGCGGCGGCTGCTCACCGCCCGGGTGACGCCCGGCTAAGCCTCTGCGGCCACACAACCCCGGGCGTCCCAGCACAGCACGCGGCCCAGCAGGGCTAGCGTCGGTCATGTGATCAACAAACCCTGCCCCGGACAGAGTGATCATGCTATGGCGGCACCTAGTCTCGGGCTGTGATTGATCAAGGTACGCTGCCGCGCGCGGCCGAGTTCGCCCGCGTCGCCAGACGCCGGCGCCGGCAGCCGATGGAAGCCGAACGCGAGATCCTCCGCGCCGCCACCGAGATGATCGGATCCGACACGGGCGCCCCGATGACCGTCGCCGCGCTGATGTCCCGGACGGGCCTGGGCCGCTCGGCGTTCTACGCCTACTTCCGCGACCTCCCGGACCTGCTGCGCCGACTCCTCCATGAGATCGAGGGCGAGCTGGCCGCGACGTCCGCCGGCTGGTTCGACGGCACCGGCGACCCGGTCGAGGACTGCCTGCGCTCCACCAGCGTCCTCGTCGGCGTCCACCGGCGGCACGGCCTGGTGCTGAGCGCCATCGCGGAAGCCGCCGCCGCGGACCCCGACCTCGCGGCCCGCTACCGGCAGATGGCCGTCGACGGGTTCGCGGACGCCGTGACGGAGCGGATCAGCCGGGAACACACCCGTGGGCGGGTCACCGCCGAGCAGGAGCCGCAGAGCGCGCGGGCGCTGATGGCGATGACGGATGCCTACCTGCGCGAAACTCTCGGCCGCCACCCCCGGGCCGACCCCGTCGACGTGGTGAGAACGCTCACGCTTGTCTGGACCCAGGCGCTCTACGGACGGGCGCCCGCCGACGGGTACGCCCCGCCGGCGCGCGCCGGAACCGCTGGAACAGGCGCCCCTGGCACAATGCGACCCTCCGATGAGCCGGTGCCGCCGCCGGCCGGGCCGGCGGGGCCTGATGAGGCCGGAGCACCGCGGCCGATCCCCGGACGTCGAAACTCGTAGTCTTCCCTCGTGACTCCGTCAAACCCGAGCCCCGTCAGCACCAACCCGGTCGGGGCGGTCGACCCCGCCGGCTGGATCGCCGATGACCTCGCCCTCGCTCTGAGCCTCGCCGACGCCGCCGACCGGATCACCCTCTCCCGCTTCCAGGCGGTGGACCTCCACGTCGAGTCGAAGCCCGACAACACCCCGGTCTCGGACGCGGACACCGCCGTCGAGTCCATGATCAGAGAACGGCTGGCCGCCGCGCGCCCCGGGGACGGGGTGCTCGGCGAGGAGGAGGGCCTCGTCGGTGAGAACACCCGGCGGCGCTGGATCCTCGACCCGGTCGACGGCACCAAGAACTTCGTGCGCGGCGTGCCGGTGTGGGGCACGCTGCTCGGCCTCGAGGTCGACGGCGAGATCGTCGTCGGAGTCGCGAGCGCCCCGGCGATGAGCCGCCGCTGGTGGGCCGCCCGTGGCACGGGCGCCTTCACCCGCGACGCCACCGGGGACACCCGGGCGCTGCGGGTCTCCTCCGTTGCCCGGCTCTCGGACGCGTTCCTCTCCTTCGCCTCCATCGAGGGGTGGCGCACAGCGGACCGCCTGCCCGAGTTCCTGAGCCTGGCGGAGCAGGTCTGGCGCAGCCGCGCCTATGGCGACTTCTGGTCGCACATGATGGTCGCCGAGGGCGCCGTCGACCTCGCCTGCGAGCCGGAGGTCTCGCTGTGGGACCTCGCCGCTCTGCAGATCATCGTCGAGGAGGCCGGCGGCCGGTTCACCGATCTGCGCGGTCAGCGCGGGCCGGCGGGGGGCACCATCCTCACCACGAACGGTCACCTGCACGACCTCGCGCTGCGGCACTTCACCAGGTGACCGGCCGGGCGGCGGGGCACGTGGTGGCGCGAGGGGCCATCCGGCGATGGTGATCGGTTTCGCGCACCGCGGCTCCCCCGGCCGGCTCCAGCGGGAGAACACCCTGCCCGCCTTCCGGCGGGCGCTGGCCGCGGGCGCGAACGGCCTGGAGTCGGACGTCTGGCTGACCGCCGACGGCATCCCGGTGCTGCGGCACGACGCTGCCCTGGGCCCGCCCGGGCCGCGGCGGCGGCGGGTGACCAGCCTGCGCCGCGAGGCGCTGCCCGGGTGGATACCGAGCCTGGCCGAGCTGTACCAGGACGTGGGCTGGGGCTACGACCTCAGCCTCGATCTGAAGGGCCACCCGGCGGGGATGTCCACCACGGATGCGGTGAACGCGGCCCTCGCCGCCGCGCGGGCCGCCGGTGGCACCGCGGCCGTCACCCGGCTGTGGCTCTGTGGACCGCTGTCCGAGCTGCGGGCGTGGCGGCGGATCGACAGTGACGTCAGGCTCGTCAACTCCACCTCCGCCGCAGAGGTGGCCAGGCACGGTGGCGGCGCGGCGTACGCGGCCGTCCTGCGGGCGGCGGGCGTCGACGCCCTGAACCTGCGTGCCCGGGAGTGGGCGCCGGCTCGCGCCGGGATCGTGGCCGACCTGCACGCCGCCGGTGTGGCCGCCTTCGGCTGGGACGCGCAGTCGACGGCGACGCTGCGTCGGCTGCGCGGGTACGGCCTGGACGGTCTGTACTCGGACCGTCTGCAGCGCCTGGTCGATGTCACCGCGGCACCGCCCATGCCGCAGGAGCCGCCCGCCCGGAAGGCACCGTCGTCTCCGGGTTCCGCCCGCGACGGCTGAGTCAGCGGCGGCTGTGTCAGTGACGGCTCGGTCAGCGCGACGGCCTACCCCCGCACGGGCGCCTGCGCACCACGGCACCGGGGAGCCACGGGGAATCCCGGTCGCCCGGAAGCGCACACCCGTAATAGACCGTGGCCACGCGCCGACGAGCAAAGAGTCACCCGATTGCGGTGACGCAGTCTGAATGTGACTGTTCCACTACCCGAACGATTGACCTGGCCAGCCCAATTCGGCGAAGTACTCGGATGGGCGTGGGTTCGAACCGCACGCCTTGACGCCGTACACGATGAGACACCGAGGGACCGACACGCAGGGACGTATTGTTGACACCGTCGGCAACCAGTACCACACGCCCCGCACTACAACCACGACCATGTCGGCCCGGGCGCGCGGAACCCGGCCGACCGGCAAGAGTCCGTGACATCACGAGGACATCACGACTGCCGGATGAACGACCGGTCAGTCCTCTCCCGCCACTTTGAGCATCTGCGCGGGAAAGCCTGTCCGTTCCGCGACGTTCTCGACGGAGTAGCCCTGCTCCACGAGGTCACGAGCTTGTTCGAGGGTCCAGCCCCGGCCGGGATCCACCCGACGGACGACCACCTCACTCGCCTGATGATGTTCCTGCGGCCAGCTCAGTCGCGCACGGCGTGCCAACGGTCGACCTCCGAAGTTTTGACGGACATTCGCGTTACGAACCAAGGATAAGCCAGATACGCACCTTCCCGCTCCATGAACTTCGCGATAGCGGCCGCACCGGAGTAATGCGCAACCGGGCACCGGCGACACCCGGCCGCCCTGGCACCATCATCGCTGTCACCGGACACGCAAGCCACCTGGCCCTGCCGACAACACGGGAGTGAGACAAGTGTTGCGGGCGAGGCGGGTCACGCGGTGGGATGTCTGATGGACATGTCCACTTAACTTGTCCGGTCGGTACTTGTCCGGTCAGTTCTTGTCCGGTAATGTCCACGGGCGGTCCCAGACGGATGAGGACAACTCCGACCGAGTCAGGCGCCATCAACGGCGCCTCATCCCGCAGCCCTCACGCCCCAGCCCTCATCCCGCAGGCTCCTCTTCCCACGGCCGACCCGGGCCCGCAGCCACCTCAGGCCGCGGGTACCTATGCCGCACAGTACCGCCGGAGCCGCCGCCGCAGTGTCGGCCGGAGGTCACCTGCCGGGCCGTCGGTTCCGCCACCGCCCGCCCTCCCCCTCGGACCGGCCCCGGCTGCCCGACGGACCGGCCCTATCTGCCGGACAGGCCTGGGCCTCCGGTGCCACCCGGCCTGTACTGGCGGCCGGCCCCGGCGGCCGGCTGCGGCTCGTCCCCCTCGCCACCGTGCGAGCGCAGCAGCGTCCGCCACTGCCGGTCCGAATGGCTGGCGGGACTCGTCGTCGAGAGGAAGTCCTCCAGCACCGCCCGGAACCGCGCCGGGTCGGCATGGTGCGGAAAATGACCGGAGTCCGGGAAGATCTCCAGCCGGCTTCCCGGCATGGCCTGGTGCGCGATCCGGGCGTGTTCCACCGGGATGACGCCGTCGTGTTCCCCCCACACGATCAGGGAGGGCATTCCCGCCGCGAGATAGCACCGGTCCAGCATGGTGATGGCCTGACCCTGCCCGTCCACGGCGGCGCGCAGCGTGCGCAGGAACGCCCGGCGTGCCGTCGGGACCTCGAGGGACGCGAAGACACGCATCAGGTCATCGGCGTCCCGGCCGACATCGGTGTGCGCCAGCCGCAGCGCGTTGACGACAACCGACCCGACCCGGCGGGCCGGCGGACTCGCAAGCAGCGAAAGCGCCTGCCCGGCACCGGGCGCGGTCGCGGCCCGCAGCAACGGGTGCAGGTCCGGCCCGACGCCGCCGGTGGAGACCAGCACGAGCCGTTCGCACCGGGCGGGAAACTGATAGGCGAACTGCATCGCCACGCCCCCGCCGAGCGAATGGCCCACGACGGTCACCCGCTCAATACCGAGGATGGTGAGCAGATCCCGCATCCCGCAGGCATAGCCGGCGACGGAGTAGTCGCCCCGCGGCTTGTCCGAGGCGCCGTGCCCGAGCAGGTCGGGCGCGACGACCGTGTGGTTGCGCGCCAGCGCGGGGATCAGCTCACGCCAGGTTCCCGAGTTGTCGCCGATGCCGTGGATCAGCAGCAGCGCCGGGCCGCGGCCGGCCCGCAGATAGGCACGGCGATATCCGTGCACGGTCACGAAGCGCGGCGCCAGGCCGCTCCCCACCGCCCTGGGCTTCCGTGCGACCACCTGGTCCACTTCCCGACTCCCGGCCACTGTCCGTCACCCCGCCACCGCCGCCCGGCCCTGGAATTCGACGTTGTGCATCACATGCTTGATGCGGGTGTACTCCTCCAGGCCGTAGACTGACAGGTCTTTTCCGTAACCGCTCTTTTTGAAACCCCCGTGCGGCATCTCGGCCACGATCGGAATATGCGTGTTCACCCACACGCACCCGAAGTCGAGCCGGTTGGCCACCCGCATCGCGCGGGAGTGGTCGCTCGTCCAGACGCTGGACGCGAGCCCGTACTCGACGCCGTTCGCCCAGGCGACGGCCTCGTCCTCGGACGTGAACGCCTGGACCGTGACAACCGGGCCGAACACCTCCCGCTGCACCAGCTCGTCCTGCTGTCGCAACCCAGTGATCACCGTGGCCGGGTAGAAGTAGCCAGGCCCGCCCAGCGGCGCCCCGCCGGCGAGCAGGCTGGTGTGCTCCGGCCGGCGCTCGACGAAGCCGCTGACCCGCTCCAGCTGGGCGGCGCTGTTCAACGGCCCGAAATCCGCGTCGGCAGTGACGCCCGTGGCCGCACCGGCGTCAGCGCCCGCGCCCGCGCCTGCGCCGGCACCCGGTCGGGAGGGCGGGCCGGTGACGGTGCCGCGCGCGGCTGCGGCGAGCGCGGCCGCCAGCTCGTCGGCGATGCCCGGACCGGCGAGCACCCGGGTGGCCGCGGTGCAGTCCTGACCGGCGTTGAAGTAGGCCGCGCCCGCGATCGCGGTCGCGACGGCGGTGGGGTCGACGTCGTCGAAGACGATGACGGGGGCCTTGCCGCCCAGTTCGAGCTGCACCCGCTTGAGCGTGTCCGCGGCCGCCCGGGCGACCTCCATGCCGGCCCGGACGCTGCCGGTGACGGAGACCATCGCCGGGCCGGGGTGGGCGACCATGTCGCGGCCGGTGTCCCGGCCCCCACAGACCACGTTGAGCACACCCGGCGGCAGGAACTCACCAGCGATCTCCGCGAGCAGCAGGGAGCTGAGCGGCGTCGTCTCGGCCGGCTTGAGCACGACGGTGTTCCCGGCGGCGATCGCGGGCGCGATCTTCCAGACCGCCATCATCAACGGGTAGTTCCACGGGGTGACCTGGGCGCAGACGCCGACCGGCTCCCGCCGGACATAGCTGGTGTGGCCCGCGAGGTACTCCCCCGCCGAGCGCCCCTCCAGCAGCCTGGCCGCACCGGCGAAGAACCGGACCTGGTCGACCGACGGCGCGATCTCCTCGTCCAGGGTGAGCTGGCGTGGCTTGCCGGTGTTCGCGCACTCCACCGCGGCGATCTCGGCCGCCCGGCTCTCGATCGCGTCGGCCAGGCGCAGCAGCGCACGGGAGCGCTCGGCGGGCGTCGTGCGGCGCCACTCCTCGAAGGCCTCGCCGGCCACCCGGACCGCCGCGTCGACGTCCGCGGCCCCCGAGGCGGGCGCGTGGGCGAGGAGCTCGCCGGTGGAGGGGTCCAGCACCGGCGCGACCCGACCGTCCACGGCCGGCACCGACTTCCCGCCGACGAGGTTGTACAACGTCCGCACCATGGGCCTTCTCCCTCCACCACGGACCCGTGTGCACCTCGGGTCCTGAGGCTTCTACCCACCGCAGTCGATGCTTCCACGGTCCGTCGCGCACCGGCAGCGCGTCCGCCCGGCTTCTGCCCGGTCGCGGCCTTGCAGACGGCCCCGGGGCGAGGCCCGCGGACGAATGGTGCGACCCTGGGCGGTGTCTCGGCCCGCGTCGTCCCGGGCGCGCCGATCAGAGCATGGTGGCCGCTCCGGGGCAGTGGGAGACGACGGCACCGTGAGCGACAGCGAGACACGCACGGACACGCTCGTCAGCCCTACCGGGTGGTCCCTGTGGTCCGATGCCCCGACCCCGACCCCGACCCCGACCCGCCAGCCGCGCCCGCCCCGGCCGAGGGCCCGCGGCGCACTCACCGCCGACGTGTGCGTGGTGGGCGCCGGCTACACCGGCCTGTGGACCGCCTACTACCTGGCCATCACCCATCCCGCGCTGCGGGTGGTCGTGGTGGAGAAGGAGACCGTCGGTTTCGGGGCCTCCGGCCGCAACGGCGGCTGGTGCTCGGCCCTGTTCCCCGCCACCGCCCTGGCCGCGCAGATGCGCCCCGCCCTCGCCGACACGGTCAAGGAGATCGGCGCTGTCACCCGGGAGGAGGGCATCGACTGCGACTTCACCCGGGCCGGGCTGCTCACCGTGGCGACCACCCCGGCGCAGGCCGCCCGGTTGCGCCGGGAGGCCGGCCCCGGCTGGCTGGGCGCCGCCGAGGTCGCCCGCCTCGTCCGCGTGGCCGGTGCCGAGGGCGGGGTTCTGGACCCCGACTGCGCCGCCGTGCATCCCGGCCGCCTCGTACGCGGGCTCGCGGACGCCGTCGAGCGCCGCGGGGTGACCCTGTTCGAACGCAGCCGGGCCCGCCGCATCGTGCCCGGGCGGGTGGTTCTCGACGACGGCGTCGTGCGGGCGGACGTCATCGTGCGGGCCACCGAGGCGTACACCACCGCGCTGCCGGGCGCCCGCCGCGACGTCGTACCGGTGTACTCGCTGCTGGTCGCGACCGAGCCGCTCCCACCGGCGGTGTGGGACGAGATCGGCTGGGAACGCCGCATGACCGTCGGCGATGCCCGGCACACCGTCAGCTACGCCCAGCGGACCGCCGACGGCCGGATCGTCCTCGGCGGCCACGGCGGCCACGGCGGCCACGGCGGCCACGGCACGCCTTACCACTTCGGGTCGCGGGTCCGTCCCTCCTTCGACGTCGAGCCGGCCATCTTCGACCAGCTCCGCCGGACCCTCGCAACGCTGTTCCCCGCCGCCGCGCAGGCCCGGGTCACCCACCGCTGGGGCGGGCCGCTCGCCGTCCCCCGGGACTGGACACCGGTCGTCCACCTCGACCGCGGGACCGGCCTGGCCCACGCCGGCGGCTACGTGGGCGACGGGGTGACGGCGAGCGCGCTCGCCGGCCGGACGCTGGCCGAGCTGATCACCGGGCGCAGCTCGGAACGCACCGGCCTGCCCTGGGTCGGGCGCGACCGGCGGCGCTGGGAACCCGAGCCGCTGCGGTGGCTCGGCGTCAACGGCGGTGCGCTGCTGGCCGCGGCGGCCGACGCCCGCGAGAACCGCACCGGCCACCCGTCCCGGCTCGGCACCGTCGTCACAGCTCTCACCAGCGGCCGCTGACAGCGTTCCACCGGCCACCGGCCACCGGCCACGGCCACCGGCTGGTCTGCCGGCCGTGGGGCCTGTCAGCCGTGGGCCGCGAGGTCTCCCGCCATCGCGTCGAGGCTGTCCAGGTAACGGTCGACGTCCGCGTCGGTGTGCTGGACGGACAGGGTCCACTCCTCCTCCCGGCCGGGCGCCATGAGCACCCCCCGGTTCGCGTTGTAGAGCCAGGCGAGCTCCGGCAGAGCAGCGTTCTGGTGGGCCATGAAGGAGGTGTAGTCCCGGATCGGCGCGTCGGTGAAGTGGACGCAGCCCTTGGAGCTGATCCCCACCGCGTAGCCGGCCAGGCCGTGCCGGGCCAGGATCTCCTCGCAGCCCGCCAGCAGGCGGTCGTTGAGCTGATCCAGGTGCGCATAGGCGTCGCCGGTGAGGACCTCCTGCAGGCTCGCCCGGGCCGCCGCCATCGCCAGTGGGTTGCCGTTGTACGTCCCGACCTGCTTCACCCTGTCCTCGGCCACCACCGCCATCAGCTCCTCGGTGGCACCGATGGCGCCGGTCGGCAGCCCGCCGCCGAGCGCCTTGGCCAGAGTGACC
The DNA here is from genome assembly GCF_041008525.1 of Parafrankia sp. FMc2. Lineage (NCBI taxonomy): Bacteria > Bacillati > Actinomycetota > Actinomycetes > Frankiales > Frankiaceae > Parafrankia > Parafrankia sp. FMc2. The sequence goes on from NZ_JBFLUG010000003.1 coordinate 107,122, forward strand.
ATGTCCGGCGTCACGCCGAACCGCTCGACCGCGCCGCCCGCGGCGACGCACAGGCCGGTCTTGACCTCGTCGAAGATGAGCACGATGCCGTGCCGCCGGGTGATCTCACGGACGGCCTCGAGGTAGCCGGGCTCGGGCAGCACCACGCCCAGGTTCATCATCGCCGCTTCCATGATCACACAGGCGGGCGGACTCCCCTCGGCCTCCAGCGCCTCGATCCGGCGTTCCATCGCCGCGGCGTCGTTGAACGGCACCGCCACGGTGAGCTCCACGACCGCCTCGGGGATTCCGGCGCCGTAGCTGAGGGAGTTCATCCGGTCCGCCGGGCCGATGTCGGCGTAGGGGGTGCCGATCGACACCATCACGTAGTCGTGGTGGCCGTGGTACGACCCGAAGATCTTGACGATGTGGTCACGACCGGTCACCCCGCGGGCGATCCGGATCGCGTCCATCGTCGCCTCCGAGCCGGAGTTGACGAACCGCCACTGCGGCAGCCCGAAGCGGCTGGCCAGCTCCTCGCTGACGATGACCGAGTCCTCGGTCGGCATCGCGAAGTGGGAGCCGAGGGCGATCCGCTCGGTGACCGCGCGCACGATCGCCGGATGGGCGTGGCCCTGCACCATGGAACCGAAGCCGTTGTGGAAGTCGGCGTACTCGTGGCCGTCGACGTCCCACACCCGCGAGCCCCGGCCGTGGGTGAGATAGATCGGCCACGGATCACGCGCCTGGTAGGAGGACGGGACGCCGCCCGTCATCGTCCGCGCGGCACGGGCGTGCAGGGCGCGCGAACCCGGGGTGCGCTCCTGCAGGGCACGTTCCTCGCGCTCCCGCAGGCGCACGGCGATGTCGTCGGGCCCACCCGGAGGTGGGGCTGCCGGACGGTCCGTCCGGGGGATCGCCCGGGGGGTCGCCTGCGGGGTCGTGGACGTCGCGTTCGGCACCATCACCGCACCCTTCCCTGCTCTCGACTACCGAAAGCGTAGCCCCGGAGCACATTTTGCGATGGAATCGATAGAAAGCAAGCGTCACAAAGACCGCATCCAGATCAGCCCCCACCCGGCCATACGATGACGCGCAGCGAGTACCCGCCCCACGATCGGCGTCCGTCGGACGAAGCATCCAGGAGGATGTCGCGTGCAGTCACGCAGGTCGTCCGGTCAGCGCCAGGCGCCTGAGCCGCTGCTGGACGACATCAACAAGGCGATCATCGAGCAGCTCCAGCAGGACGGGCGCCGTTCCTACGCGGCGATGGCCACGGCCGTCGGGCTGTCCGAGGCGGCGGTCCGTCAGCGGGTCCAGCGCCTGCTCGACGCCGGGATCATGCAGATCGTCGCCGTCACCGACCCGCTGCGGGTCGGCTTCCGGCGCGAGGCGATGGTCGGCGTGCGGGTCTCCGGCGACACCCGGGAGGTTGCCGAGGAGCTCGCCCGGCTGCCCGAGGTCGACTACGTCGTGCTCACCGCGGGAGCGTTCGACATCCTGATCGAACTGGTCGCCGAGGACGACGAGCACCTGCTCTCGCTGATCAACGACCAGATCCGCGCACTGCCCCAGGTCAGGGAGACGGAGACCTTCGTCTACCTGAGGCTGGTCAAGCAGACCTACGCCTGGGGCGCACGATGACCGGACGTGTCGGGCTCGCGACCTGAACCATCACCAGGCAAGCACGGAGACACCGAGCAACCATGAAGAGCCAACAGGAGTCCAACGTGTCGCGAAGACTGGTTGGTTCCGGCTCGAACGATGAGGAGACCATGGCGCTCGTCCACCATGACCCGCGGGACGGCATCCTGATCACGAAGATCGGGCAGGCGGAGATCACCGTCCGGCCTGAGCCGCCTGCCAGCACCGGCGCCGCGCCTGTTGTCCTGCTGCGCGTCGACGCCCCGATGCTCGAAAGCCTGGCCGCCGCCTACCTCGACCCCGACGAGGCCCGGTCGCTGGCCCGCGCGCTGCTGCGGGCGGCCGACCAGCTGCGCCCGGCCAGCCCCTGGCGGACGCCCGAGCGCCCGACCGGCTGACCGCGCGGCCACCCGGCTGCGCCTGGACGCCCGGCCACCCGGACGCCCGGCCACCCGGACGCCCGTCGCCTGGCCGCCCGTCGCCTGGCCGCCCGGCTGGTTCTGGGTGGGGGTCGAGTGCTGCCGTTACGGTGAAATTCACGTGCAGTCAGCGGATATCCGCGCCACGCTGCCGGAATGGCAGAGTCGTCCGCGCGCCTGGCCGGTCCCACCAGCTCCGCGCTCAACTCCGGCGACGAGGAGGAGCAGGCCGCGGCCCCGAGCGACCGCCGCAACGCCGGCTTGCACTCGTTCCTCGCCCACATCTGGACGTTCCGATGGCGCGCGGTGGCCGTTCTGGGCGTTTTCGCCATCGCCAACCTGTTGCTCGCGGTCGTGCCGATCTTCGCCGGCCGGCTCGTCGCGGCACTGGCTGCCACACCGGTCGACCGGGACGCTGCCCTGTTCGGTGCCGGAGTGCTCATCGGATTCGGCGTTCTGCACGACATCTTCTGGCGCAGCGCCGAGCTGCTGTGGGTACGCCTGATCCTCGATCGTGGGTACGAGTACGAGGACCTCGTGTTCACCAAGGTGATCACGCAGCCGTACCCCTATTTCGTTGGCACCTTCACCGGAAAGATCAGCAGTTACGCGGGGACTCTCGGCCGGGAGTACCGGCTGTTCCTCAACTCGGTGTACTGGGAGTACTGCGGGCAGATCGTGCGGCTCCCGACGCTCGCGGCGATCATGTTCACGGTCAACGTGCCGACCGGCTTCGCCTTCGCCGGCGGCCTGGCGCTGATGCTCCTGCTGGGCCGGCTGACAGTGCAACGGGTGGCTGCCCGGGAGCGGGCCGCCGCCGACGTGTCCTCCGACGTCGAGGGCCACACGATCGATGTGATCGCGAACTTCGTCGCAGTGAAGTCGTTCACGCGGGAGGCGGCCGAGTCGGCCGGGCTCCGGGCCAGGCGGCGTGGCCTGTCCCGGGTGGCCGCCTCGTCCTACCGGTGGAACTTCCTCTATTTCGGGGCGATGAGCGTTGTCGTCCGCTACGTCCTGTGGCCGACGACAATTCTGTTCAATCTGCATCTCTATCTGAACGGAAATCTCACACTCGCGCAGTTCGCCACGTTCCTCACCGCACTGATGGCCTTCTCGGAGTACATCTGGGGCACCGTCTGGTTCGTTTCCCAGCTGAACCTGCAGCTGGCCCGGGTCGAGGAGGCCTACCGCTACCTTTTCGGCGCCCGCGACATCATCGACGAGCACCGCCGGGCGGCACCGCGGGAGGAGACCAGCCACCCGCCCGCCTACACCCGCTCGCTGCGGATCGACAACCTGCGCTTCGCCTACCCGGACGACCCGGCCCGGCCGATCCTCGACACCATCAGCCTGGAGGTCGCCCGTAACGAGAAGATCGGGATCGTCGGCAGGAGCGGCAGCGGAAAGTCGACGCTGCTCAAACTGCTGCTGGGCTACTACCCGCTGCCCCCCGGCACGCTGTGCGCCGACGGCACCCCCATCGACGACCGGCAGCTCGCCCGGCTGATCTCCTACGTCCCACAGGACATCACGCTCTTCCACCGCTCGATCCGGGACAACATCATCTACGGCACTGCCGAGGAGGCGGCGCCCGAGGAGGTCGAGGACGCCGCGCGCCGGGCCCACGCCCACGAGTTCATCGCCAGCACCAGGGACGGGTACGACACGCTGGTGGGCGAGCGGGGCATCCGGCTGTCCACCGGGCAGCGCCAGCGCATCGCGCTGGCGCGCGCGTTCCTCAGCCCGGCCCCGATCCTGGTGCTGGACGAGGCGACCAGCGCCCTCGACAGCGAGAGTGAGCGACTCGTCCAGGACGCGCTGGAGGATCTGTGGGCCAGCCGGACGGTGATCGCCATCGCGCACCGTCTGTCGACACTGCTGACGATGGACCGGATCGTGGTGCTGGAGGGCGGCCGAATCGCCGAGCAGGGCTCACATGAGGAGCTGCTCACCCAGACCGGGCTTTACCACCATCTGTGGAACCGGCAGAGCGGTGGCCTGATCGGCGGCCGGGATCTGGCCGCGGGCCCGGTTGTGCCCAGCCCGCTACACACGCCGAAAAAGAATATCCCCCAGAAGCCTGAGCTTCTGGGGGATATTCCCTTTGGTAGCGGGGGCAGGATTTGAACCTGCGACCTCTGGGTTATGAGCCCAGCGAGCTACCGAGCTGCTCCACCCCGCGTCGGTGTGTGTCTTTACTATACAGGGACGGTTGGCCCAGGTGTCAAATGAGCGGGCCTACTAATTTCCCGGCCTCCCCTCCCCCGACCCGACGCTCCGTACTCCGCTGGTCCTGGGTCCGGGGTCCGGGCCCAGGCCCCAGTGAACGGCGACGGGCCGGCGGCCTGGCTGGAGCCAGGCCGCCGGCCCGTCGATCCGATCGATCCGCTGCCGTGAGCTCAGCCGGGGCTGCCGGTCGGCGCAGCCACCGGGCGGATCGCCGCCGGCACCGCGCCGACCGCCTGCTCGACGACACCACCCGTCCCACGCACCGGCTCCGCCGGGTCCCTCGGGGCCGCCGGGGCCGCCGAGACCGTGGGCGCCGGCGCCGCGGTGGGCTGCGCCGTACCAGGTGAGGCCGGGGGCGCTGTGGTGGGCGGAGCCGCCGTGGGCGCGAGAGCCCGGAGCCGACCGAGCGCGTCCTGCAGGTCCCTCTGGGCCGTGCCGTAGGCGCCGAAGTCCGGCGGGGTCTTCGCCAGGGCCTTTTCGCCAGCCCGGTACGCGGCGTCGGCGTCGGCGATGGCACCCGCCAGGTCGCCGCTCGAGGGCGAGGACGGGGCGGGCGGATCCGATCCGGATTCGCCCTCGCCCTCCTCCTCGCTCTCGTCACCGGTGGTCGGGGCCGCCGAGGTCCCGGCGCCGGCCGCCGACGCTCCCGCCCCGGGGCCGAAGACGTCGTCCAGCGCGTCGGCCAGCGAGGAGCCGAAGCCGATCCGGTCCCCGAAGGCCACGGCCACCCCCTGCAGTGTCGGGTACCCCGTCGACCCGCGGGCCTGGACGTAGTAGGGCTCCACGTACAGCAGGCCGCCTGCGACGGGCAGCGTCAGCAGGTTGCCCTCGATCGTCTGTGAGCCCGCACCACGCCACAGGGTGAGCCGGTTGGCGACGTCACCGTTGGACTCGATGGCCCCCTGTACCTGCACCGGCCCGTTGATCGTGTCGCCGGGTGGCAGCTGGAGCAGGGTGAACCTGCCGTAGTTGTCCGGATCCATGGAGACCGCCATGTAGGCGGCGAGCTTGGACGACCGGGCCGAGATCAGCGGCGAGGTCAGGTTGTAGGACGGAGCGTCCCGCCCGGGCAGCTGGCTGTACACGTAGAACGGCGGCTGCGGCTCACCGGTGTCGTCCGGGGACTGCGAGACGTTCCAGAAGTCCTCCTGGGAGTAGAAGTCCCGGGCGCTGTCCACGTGGTACTGGCCGATCAGGTCCCGCTGGACCTTGAACAGGTCCTCCGGGTAGCGCAGGTGCGCCATGAGGGAGGGCTTGATGTCCTTCTTCGGCTTGACGGTGTCCGGGAACGCCTTCATCCAGGTCCGCAGCACCGGGTCCTGCTCGTCCCAGGCGTAGAGGGTGACCGTGCCGTTGTAGGCGTCCACCGTCGCCTTCACCGAGTTCCGGATGTAGTTGACCTGGTTCGGCGGCTGCTGGGTGCGGTTGCGGCTCTGGGTTGTCACCGCGTCCGCCGTGACGTCCCCGAACGTCCGCCGTGCCGAGTAGGGGTACCCGTCCGACGTCGTGTAGCCGTCGAGGATCCAGGTGACCCGCCCGTCGACGACCGCCGGGTACGGGTCGCCGTCGAGGGTGAGCCAGGGCGCCACCTTGCTGACCCGGTCGCGCGGGTTGCGTTCGTAGAGGATGCGCGAGTCGCCGGTGATGTCCTTGGAGAGCAGGATGTTCGCCTCGCCGAAGCGGAGCGCGAACAGCCCCCGCCGGAAGCTGGAGCCGATGGAGACGCCGCCGTCGCCGTCGTAGCTCGTCGTGAGCTGGGTGTCGTTGGGCCCCGGGCCGTCGATCTCCGCCTGGCGGGTGCCGACGATCGAGTACTCGGGCGACATCTCGCCGAAGTACACCCGGCTCTCGGCGACGTCCAGGTCACCCGTCTCCGGGAGGTTACGCTCGGTGAAGGCGGGACGGCCCTCATCGGCGGTGTTGGAGGGCGCCGCGACGAAGCCCCGCCCGTGGGTGTAGGTCAGGTGCTCGTTGATCCAGTTCCGCTGGTCCTCACCGAGCCCGGCCTGGTTGAGCTCACGGACCGACACGACGTAATCCCGGGTCGTGTCCTTCCCGTTGACCGTCGTGGTGTAGCGGTCGACGTCCAGGGTCTGTGGGAAACCGTAGTAGCCGCGGATCTGCTGGAGCTGCTGGAACGTGCCCGACATCTTGCTCGGGTCGAGCAGCCGGATGTTCGGCACCGTTCCCTTGTCCGCCGCGATCTGCTCCGCGGTCGCGTCCGTTCGCGCCGAATAGGGCTCCGGTTTGACGTCCTGGATGCCGTAGGCCGATCGGGTGGCCGCGATGTTGCGGGTGATGTAGGGCTCCTCGCGGGAGGCCTCGTTCGGCTTCACCTGGAACTGCTGGACGATCGCCGGGTAGATGCCGCCGATGACGACCGAGGAGAGCACGAGGATTCCGGCACCGAGCAGCGGCAGCGTCCAGCCCCGCTGGAAGATGTTGTAGATGAACAGCACCGCGCAGGCCAGCGAGATGAACAGCAGGATCAGCTTCGCCGGCAGCACGGCGTGCAGGTCGGTGTAGGACGCCCCCGTCGACACCCCGCGGGAGGAGAAGACCAGACCGAACCGGTCCAGGTAGTAGGCCCAGGCCTTCAGCAGCGCGACCAGCCCGAGCAGCACCGAGACGTGCGCCTTCGCCGCCGGCGCGACCCGCTCCCCCGCCGACTGCAGCCGGATGCCCCCGAACAGGTAGTGCGTGAGCACCGTGACCAGCAGGGAAAGCAGCACCGCGGTCAGCAGGAAGGCGAGCAGGAAACGCTGGAACGGGTAGCTGAAGGTGTAGTAACTGATGTCGCGGCCGAACTGGGCGTCGACCTCACCGAAACGCTCGCTGTTGATCCACAGCAGCCACGTGCGCCACCGCCCGGACGCCGACAGCCCGGCGACGAGGCCGAACAGTGCCGAGACGGCCAGGAGAACCGGCAGCATGAACGGCTCGATGGCCACCCGGTAGCGCTCGAGGTTCTGCTGCTCGGTCGACAGCGGGCGGATCGGTGGGCGCAGTCTGTACGCGAGTACTATGTTCGTTCCCACGGCAATTGCCATCACGGCACCGAAGAGAACGAACAGCAGTATTCGCGTGAACACCACGGTTCTGAAGACGTTGCTGAAGTCCACCGAACGGTAGAACAGAAGATCCGTGTAGAGACGGGTGTAGACGCCGACTCCCACGAGGATCAGGACCAGGACGCCCACCACCGGCACGAGCAGGCGTGTCCGTGTCAGCAGCGGTCTGCGACTGGTTCCTGCCACTAGCTCCTCCGTCCGTTCCTGACGCGGCTGCCCGCCTTCAGGGCAACCTACGCCAGCCCTGTTCGGCTAGATCCGAGAGGATGGGTCGGTGACCACTCCGAGCATCACCGAGTTGACCTCCGTCGTCCTGGAGGTCGAACGACACGTCGCCGAGCTGGGGTGGGACCAGCCCAGTCAGGTGTACGCGCTGGCAGACACCTCCGAGCTGCTCATGCGCGAACCTGGCCTGGCCCCCCATATCGGCGACGCCCCACCAGGTTCCCTAACGCCGGTGGAGCAGGAACCGCTCCCGGCCGGGCGGCTCGACGAAGTTCTGGCTGGCATCGGCTGGCCCCCCGAGGTCCTCGGCTGCGTCCTTGTCACCGAACTCGTCGTCCTGCCGCCAAGCGCCGAGGCCGAGGTCCCCTACGACGAGCGCGACATCGAGCACTGGGCCGCCAACCATCCCGAGCGGCAGGACGTCCGGCTCGCGGTCGGGGTCACCCGGGCCGGCATGCACGCATCCTGCCTGCGGGTGCGCGGTGACGACGAGCTGGTCATCGACCCTGACCTCGCCGACAACCTGGTCGACGGGCTGCTGGAGACCTTCCGGTGAACCCCCGGGCCGGGGCCCGGGTGCCTGCTCTGCGCGGCCTGGTGCCGTGACCGGCAGGGTTCCCCGCCCCGGCCGTCACGGCACTCGCGCGGTGACCGGCTAGCGCGCGTCGGCGGAGCAGGTGGGCACCGCGGTCGAGGCGGGATCCCTGCGCAGGGTCTCCAGCGCCTCGAGAGCACCTGACAGGCCCGTCACCTCGACGAGCCGCAGGTCGGTCTCCATCCGGACGGCATCGACGCAGTTCCCCTCGGGCACCAGGAACACCGAGGCGCCCGCCTGCTCGGCCCCGAGGATCTTCTGCTGGATCCCACCAATGGGCCCGACCTTACCGGCGATGTCGATGGTCCCGGTACCGGCGATCGTCCTCCCGCCGGTGAGCTCACCCGGGGTGAGCAGGTCGACGATGCCCAGCGTGAACATCAGGCCCGCGCTCGGGCCGCCGATGTCGGAGATCCGAATCCGGACGGTGAACGGGTAGGACCGCTTCTCGGTGGTGGTGACACCGATCATGGGGCGACTGTCGTCGTCCGGGGCGGGTCTCGTCGTGATCCTCGCGGTGGCAGGCCGGTTGTCACGGCGGTAGGCGACCTCGACGACATCGCCGGGCTTCGCCGCGCCGACCCGCTCCCGCAGCCCGGCCTGGTCGGTGATCTTTGCCCCGCCGACCGCGGTGATGACGTCACCGGACCGCAGCTGCCCGGCGGCCGGCGAGCCGGCCGGCACCTCGTGCACGACGACCTCCGTGCCCGTCGGTTCGATGCCGAGCTCACCGAGTGCGGCGGCAGTCGCCTGGTCCTGGGAATCGATCATTGCCTGGGTGTTCTCCTGCCGGATCTCCTCCTGACTGGATCCCGGCGGGCGCACCAGCTCGCTCGGGACGACGGCCCGGTCGGAGGACACCCAGTCCCCGAGCGCGCCGAGCAGGTTGAGGCGCGGCGTCTCCTCGACGGTCGTCAGATCGAGGCTGCCCGAGGTCGGGTAGGTCTGCCGGCCGTCGATCTCGATCAGCGGCGCCCCGTCGACCTTGCCGAGCGTGTCGGTGACCGGGCCCGGGGCGAACGTCACATAGGGCACCGGCAGCCACAGACCGACGACGGCGAGGATCAGCGTCAGCACCGACGCAACGAGGAGTGTCTGCGCGCGGCGGCCCATGCCCGCAGTCTACGTAGATCGCCGCCGGGCGCTCGTCCGAGCGCGTTCCGACGCCCGGGGGCCCCGCCGGCGGAGCCCCTCCGCGCAGCGGGGCTCCGCCGGCAGGCCCCCCTCATGCGGGTGGGGCGGTGGCCCGCGTCGATCGCGCGGTGCCAACGCCCCACCGGGCGTGACTGGTGTGACGGGGTGTTCAGTGGTCTCCGGCCGCGTCGCCTTCGGTCGAGGCCGCGGCGACGGCCTCGGCCGCCTGGGCATCCCCGGGACGTGCGGCCGGAACCGGGACGAGGGCGGGCAGGGTCGTCACTGATGGTGAAATCGGGGGGGTGGAGATCTCGTGGCCGGCTGAGATGGGGCGGGCGAGGGCAGCCATACTGCGGCGGTAACCCTCGACAGTGATCATGGCTTCGGAGGTGCGGTCAGGGCGACTGCGCAGCGTGAACCAGGCCAGAGCCAGGAGCATCGCGGCAGGTGGGATCAGCAGGAACCACATGGCGGCCTCGACGTCGAGACGGGGGAAGGAAGATGACCTACATCTATCCTAGGTGCCCCACTCAGCAGGCGCCTACCCATTCCGACGAGCCATCTACGAATGCCTGACGCTTCCAGATCGGGACCTGTTCCTTCACATCGTCTATGAGACGCCGGCAGGCGTTCAGGGCCTCCGCCCGGTGCGCGGCACCTGCCGCCACGATGACGGCGATGTCACCAATCGCCAGTCGCCCGGTGCGGTGCACCACCGCGATCGCGCGAACGCCCAGCTCAGCGGCCACCTCCTCGGCGACCCGGGCAAGCTCGCGCGCCGCGTGGGGATGCGCGCTGTACTCCAGGTCGTCGACCGACCGCCCGTGGTCATGGTCCCGAACCGTGCCGATGAACAGCCCGATTCCACCCACCTCCGGCAACCGGACGGCAGCCAGACATTCATCCACGGACAGCGCGCTTTCCCGCATCTGCGCGAGAACCACGACACCGGGTGACACGCCGTCGACAACAGGCGCTCGATCCGAGAAGGTCACATCCACCCCCCGACGGTAACGCCCGGCCGACTCCGTTTCACCAGTCGGCCGGAAAACGCACTACCGTGGGTTCATGTCCCTACGGAACGACCACAGGCCCCAGCGATGAGCGGCGGCTTCCCCTTCGGCTTCGGCCCCACGCCGGGTGGTGACCCGAACCGTCCCCCCGGCGGCGGGGCACCGTTCTTCGCCGAGCTCGAGCGCCTGCTGTCGTGGCAGGGTGGGCCGGTCAACTGGGAGCTCGCCCGCCAGGTCGCGGTACGGACGCTCGGCAGCGACGACCGCGCGGTGAGCCCGGCCGAGGCGGGCGAGGTGGAGAACGCGCTGCGGATCGCGGACGTCTGGCTCGACCCGCTCACGGTGCTGCCCGCCGGGGCCACCACGGCCGCCGCCTGGTCGCGTGAACAGTGGATCGAAGCCACCCTGCCGGTCTGGCGGACGCTGTGCGACCCCGTCGCGAGCAAGGTCGTCGAGGCCATGCGCACCGGGATCTCCTCCGGCCTCAGCCAGCTCGGCGGCGGCGACCTGCCGCCCGAGCTCGCGGGGGCACTGCCGCCCGGCGTCGACCTCGGCCGGCTGATGGGTGCCGGCGGGCCGGTCATGCAGATGATGAACCAGGTCGGCGGAATGCTCTTCGGCGCGCAGGTGGGACAGGCCATCGGCGGCCTGGCCTCCGAGGTTGTCAGCTCCACCGAGGTCGGCCTGCCGCTCGGCCCGCTGGGCACCGCCGCTCTGCTCCCGGCGAACGTGGCCGCCTTCGGGCAGGGCCTGGGCGTCACCGACGAGGAGGTCCGCATCTACCTCGCGCTGCGCGAGGCGGCGTCGAACCGGCTCTACGCGCACGTCCCCTGGCTACGGGCGCACGTGCTCGGCGCGGTCGAGGAGTACGCCCGCGGGATCGCCGTCGATCCCGAGGCGGTCGGCCGGGTGATGCGGATGATCGACCCCAGCGCGCTGATGAACCCGGAACGGCTCACCGAGGCCCTCGGTGAGGACGTCTTCGCCGACGCCGACACTCCCGAGCAGAAGGCGGCGCTGGCCCGGCTGGAGCTCATCCTGGCGCTGATCGAGGGCTGGGTGGACCACGTTGCGGACACCGCGGCGCGCGAGCATCTGCCGTCCTCGGCGAAGCTGCGGGAGATGGTGCGCCGGCGGCGCGCGGAAGGTGGCCCGGGCGAGCAGATCTTCGCGACGCTCGTCGGCCTCTCCCTGCGCCCGCGCCGCCTGCGTGAGGCCGCGGCACTGTGGGAGGCGCTGTACGACGCCCGCGGCCATGAGGGGCGGGACGCTCTGTGGGCCCACCCCGACCTGCTGCCGGGTGCGGACGACCTCGCGGACCCGGGTGCCTTCGTCACCGGCGCCGGGGCGGGCGCGGATGTGGACATCATCGCCGAAATCGAGAAACTCGACGGCGCGTCGCCGGGAGATGAAACACCCCCCAGTTCGGACGGTCCGAGTTCCTGACCAGTCGCCTGCCACGGTCGACGCGGCTACGCGGCTACGCGGGGCACAAGAGGCCACACGAATTGACCGGCACGGCGATTCGGTCGTAGCTTGACCACGCGGGCCCCCGGCATGCGAGGAGCCTCCGGAAGGGGAAGCCGGAGGCTCCACGTTCGCCCGGGGGCTCGTCCTTACGTGGCCTCCGGGGCTGCCTCCCAGCTCACGGCGCCGCTCCGCACTCCCGACGGGGATATGCCCTGCTGGTGAGGGTTGCTCCCGTGTGCCGCCTGGCCTTCTCCCAGCGGGTGAGCCGCTCCGATCACGTGGTCGCCTGGTGGCCGCGTCGGTCCTGACAGCACGGCTCGCTGGTCAGCGGCGCCCGGCGTCTCGCTGCCCCGGCGCGTCGGCGCGTCAGTGGACCATGCGGGGGGCCGGTGCGCCCGGCCCCCCGACGCCGACGCACAGCCAGCGAAATCCGTGGGTGAAACTCAAACCTTCCGATCATGCGAGATAGATCGCTTTTCTCCACCCGGATAGTCCCGATAAACGGTGATGATTCGGGCGCTCTCCACCGGGGCGTTCACGCGAATCCGTCTTGTCCACAGGGCCCGCCGACAGGCGCTGGCGCATTCCGATCTCATGTCATGGTGGACCGGTCTTCATCACCCGCCGGCCGGTCTGGCCGGCAGACGCGAGGGAGGATCCCGTGCGCCCGGTCCTCAAGCCCGGTCTCCGCCGGCTCTGGCGGAGCAGCACCACCCTGCAGATCGGCGTCGACCCACTGCGCGCGGTGATCCTCGCCGGTCTCGGTCCGGCCCATCTCTCCGCGCTCGACGCGCTGGAGCCTCCCGGCCCCGACCTCGACGCCTGCGGGCAGGCTCGCAGCCCGGCCACCCGCACGATGATCGAGCTCCTGGCGCAGGCCGGGCTGCTCGACGACGACACCGACTCCGGCCAGTCCGCCAGCGGCGAGCTCGACCAGAACCGCTTCGCCCCCGATGTGGCCGCGCTCTCGCTCGCGAGCTTCGGTGTGCGGCTGCCCCGGTCGGTGATGCTGCGCCGGCGCCGGGCCCGGGTGGCCCTGCGCGGCGCCGGGCGGATCGGGGCACAGATCGCGACTCTCCTGGTGGCTGCCGGCGTGGGTCAGGTGATCGTCGACGATCCCGGGGCCACCTCGGCCGCGGACCTCGCGCCCGGCGGCCTCGGGCTCGACGACGTGGGCCAGCCGCGTTCGGTCGCCGTGCACGCGGCGCTGGGCCGGGTCGGCGGCCGGCGTGACCCACCAGGCCGCCTTCCCCCCGGCCGGGCACCACGCGCACAGCACCCGGAGCCGCTGCGCCCCGACCTGCTCCTCCTCGCCCCGGTCGGCATCCCGCTGATCCACCCGGACGAGTGCCTCACGCTGGAGCGATCCGGTGTCCCGCACCTGCTCGCGGGTGTCCGCGAGACCACCGGCATCATCGGCCCGCTGGTCGTGCCGGCGGTCAGCGCCTGCCTGCACTGCCAGCACCTGCACCGCGACGCCCGCGACCCCGACTGGCCGATCCTCGCGATGCAGATGATCCGCCCCTCCGGCCGCGGCGCCGACCCGTGCGAGATCTCCCTGGCCACCCTCGTCGCGGCGATCGCCTGCATGCAGGCCCTGGACTTCCTTGACGCCACCCCGCCCACACCGGACGACCCGGAACCCCGCCTGCCGCCGACCGCCGACGGCGCCCTGGAGATCTCCCGGTCCGACCTGCGCATCCGCCGCCGCAGCTGGCTGCTGCACCCCGAATGCCCCTGCCGCACGGCACGGTCCGCCGCCACCACCTCACCAGCGACGGGCATGCCCTCACCGACCGGTTTCCGGGTGCCCACCCAGGGCCAGTCGATCACTACGGGGAGCGTCAGTTGAGGACGTGTATCGCAAGGGCGCCCCACTCCCGGCGATGGAGGGGGCACGATGGAGCGGTGTCCGACATCCCGCGGCGGGCAGTCGTCCGCACCGCCAAGCTCGCGACCCTCCCCATCGGCATGGCAGGCCGGGCGACTCTCGGCGTCGGCAAGCGCCTCGGCGGCCGGCCCGCCGAAGCCGTGGCCACCGAGCTGCAGCAGCGCACCGCCGCTCAGGTCTTCCGGGTTCTCGGCGAGCTCAAGGGCGGCGCCATGAAGCTGGGGCAGGCGATGTCCGTCTTCGAGGCAGCGCTGCCCGACGAGGTCGCCGGCCCCTACCGGGCCGCCCTGACGAAACTCCAGGAGGCGGCGCCTCCGCTCCCCGCGGCCACAGTGCACAAGGTGCTCGCCGACGAACTCGGCCCGGGCTGGCGGGCCCTGTTCGCCAGCTTCGATGACACGCCCGCCGCCGCGGCCAGCATCGGGCAGGTGCACCGCGCGGTCTGGGCCGACGGCAGGCAGGTCGCCGTCAAGATCCAGTATCCGGGCGCCGGCCCCGCGCTGCTGGCCGACCTCAACCAGCTTGGCCGGGCCGCCCGGCTGTTCGGGGCGCTGACTCCGGGGCTCGACATCAAGCCCCTGGTCGCCGAGCTCAAGGCCCGCATCACCGAGGAGCTCGACTACCGGCTGGAGGCCGCCTGGCAGCAGGCGTTCGCCCGGGCGTACGCCAACGACCCGGACATCTGTGTGCCCATGCCGATCGCCGGGGCCGATCGGGTGATCGTCAGCGAGTGGATCGACGGTGTACCCCTGTCCACCGTGATCGCGCGTGGCACCCAGGAGGAGCGGGACCGGGCCGGGCTGCTCCTGGTCCGGTTCCTCTACTCCTGCCCGGGGCGGGCCGGGCTGCTCCACGCCGACCCGCATCCGGGGAACTTCCGCCTGCTGCCCGACGGCCGGCTCGGGGTCCTCGACTTCGGGGCCGTCAACCGGCTCCCCGGCGGGCTGCCCGAGCCGATCGGCCGGCTCGCCCGCCTCACCCTCGCCGGCGACGCCGAGGCGGTGGCGGACGGGCTGCGGGCCGAGGGCTTCATCCCGGCCGGCGCCGACATTCCGGCGGACGATCTGCTGGACTACCTGGCCCCGATGCTCGCGCCGATCGCCGCGGACGAGTTCACCTTCTCCCGCGAATGGCTGCGCGGCGAGGCGCTCCGGCTCGGCGACTGGCGGTCCGCGGCGGCGCAGCTCGGCCGCCAGCTGAACCTGCCGCCGTCCTACCTGCTGATTCACCGGGTGACGCTCGGCGCCATCGGCATCCTGTGCCAGCTGGGCAGCTCAGGACCGTTCCGGGCCGAGATGGAGCGCTGGCAGCCCGGCTTCGCCGCGCCCCGCACTGCCGCGGCCCGGCATGCCGCATCGGCGAACCGGCCCGGTCGCCGCCTGCCGAAGCTCGACGTCGAGGACGACGCGGGGGTCGTCCGCGCCCGGCAGGGCCCGGTGGTCCTCGCACCGGCGCAGCGCTCCAGCCGGTCACGGAGCCGGATCCGCCCACCGGAGCAGGCCGGGCCCGCCGAGCCGAGCCGCCCGTCCCGGCGACCCGCGCCCACCAGCAAACCGAAAGCCGACCAGGACTGACCCGGGCTGAGCCAGGCTGAGCAGGCCGGGCTGGCCAGACGTCCCGGAACCAGGCCTACGCCCGCCCCGGCCGGGTCAGGAGCCGGCCGGCTGCGGCGGCAGCAGGTCCGCCGCCGACTCGTCCCGCTCCAGCTCGCCGTCCGGGGCTGCCCTGGTGGGCGGCTCCGCCGCGGCGGGAACGTCCAGGTAGATGAACCCGTAGCCCTCGTCGCGAAACCGCAGGCCCTGCTCGCGCAGGACGGCGTCCCAGTCGCCCCGGCAGTCCGGATCGGCTGTCTCGAAGCCGTGGTCGGCGGTCAGCAGTATGGCGGTGGAGTCCGTGAGCCCGCGACGGTCCACCAGGTCCAGGAAGACACCCAGCCGGCGGTCGGCGTCCGCCAGTGCCGCCCGTGCCTCGGGTGAGAAGGCCCCGCCGCCGTGGTGGCCGGTGTCGGTGATGGTGGTGTTCCACCAGGTCAGCGCCGGTGGTTCCTGCCCTTCGGACCACAGGTCGACGACCTGGTTGAGCCCCAGCGCGTCCACCCGCGTCGACCAGGAGTAGTCCCGGTCGGCAGCCACCCAGTCGGGACTGGCGTGCGGGTCGTCCTGCGCGGAGGGCAGGTAGTCGTCCATCCGGCCGCCGCCCGCACCGCCCGCCTCCCCGGAGTCGCTGCCCTCGGCGGCGCCACTGGTGACGCCGAGGGCCCGGACGAGGCCGAACGTCGAGTAGTCCGCACCGCGGTCGATCGGTTCGTTCACGCAGGCTGTCGTGGCTCCGGGGCGCGAGGACGCGACCGCCTCGAACACGGTGAGCACCCCGTCCCGAAGCTGGTCGCAGGCGGCGTGCCAGGAGGCGGCATCGTTGGTGACCACCTGGCGGCCGGTGGCGCGGTCGAAGTAGACGTTGTGCAGGATTCCGTGCCGGCCCGGGCCGAGACCGGTGAGGGCCGAGGTGTGGTTCGTCAGGGTGACGCTCGGGAACTCCGCGACGGCACCGCCGGTGAGCGCCACCCCGCGGGCAAGCAGGCGGGCGACGTTCGGCAGCTCCCCACGGGACGCCAGGTCGAGCAGGTCGTTGCAGTTCGTCCCGTCCCAGAGCAGCCCGACCACGTGGCGAGCCCCGGGCTCGGCGAGGTCGGCGAGCGGGGCTCCCTCCGCGCGGGGCATCTCCGCACCGGCGAGCATCGCCAGCGTCGGGCCGATGTCGACCACCCGGGCGGCCCTCGCCAGCAGGCCACGGGCGGTGACTCCCGCCCCGGAGAGGATCAGCGGCGCGCGGGACTGACCGGCGTCCAGCGAGCCGTGCTCGCCCAGATGACCCCCGCGTTCGGGCCAGTAGTGACGCGGCGTGTGGACGACGACGACGTCGGGGGAACGGGTCGGATCGGCGAAGACGGACAGCAGCCGCCGCCCGGCGAACGGATAGGAGTTGCGGGCCGAGGGCGGCGACGGGTCTGCGAGCGCCGCCGCCAGCGGGACGCCGTGCATCGGGTCCTGGACCGCCACCGGGTCGCGCCCGCGCACGACCTCCCATGCCCCGTCCGGGTCACCGGTCGGCAGGCGGGACGCGCCGTCGGCGTTCGCCACGTGCAGCCAGCCGTCCTCGATCCAGGCGACGAGGTCGACCACCTGAGCGAGGTCGGAACCGGTGAGGACCGCCACCGCCCGTGTCAGCGCGGCAGACACCCCGGCGGCAGACACCGCGCCGGCAGGCACCCCGACGGCACGGGCCTGCGTGTCGGCCGGGGCCTGCGCGGCAGGAGTCTCAGCGCCGGAGGCCTCAAGGACATGACCGGTACCGGCGACAACCCTGCCGTCACCCGTCCGGACCGGATACACACGATCACTGCTGGGCACGCTCGCACCCTACCGGCGCCGACCGCACCGCCAGGAGAAGCACATACCAACGTGGTGCGGCGGGACGTCGAAGACTCGACGTCCCGCCGTGGTACCGGCAGCCAGCGCGCAGGGCCGCGGCCGTCAGGCCGCGACCTCCTTGCGGGGCCGGCCGCGGGGCCGCTTGCGCGGGACGACGCGGCCCGTCACGACAAGCTCGCCACCCCAGACTCCCCAGGGCTCGGCCCGATCGATCGCGGCGGCCAGGCAGGCCAGCCGCACCGGGCAGGCGACGCAGACGGACTTGGCGGACTCGACGTCCGCCGGGGATTCGGCAAAGAACAGCTCGGGGTCCACGTCCCAGCAGGGCAGGACGAGACGCTCCCGCTCGATCCTGGAATCGATCGAGGGGTCGAACACCGGGGTCACCTCCGACACTGGCGGTTTCTTCGGTTCGGTTGCGGTCCTGCGTCCATCGACGACGGTCAAGATCACACCTCGGGTGATGGCCGGCACTGATGCGCCAGGAGAAACAAAAAGGCCGCGGATCCCTGTCGGGACCGCGGCCTTGGATGTCACTCCGAGTCGGCGTTATGCCAGGAGCGGATCCGGGACGGGGCCCGACAGGTGGAACAGACGCGTGGTGCGTGCGCCTGTGCGGATGCCGGTCGTCTGCTCATGCGTCAGGTGCTCGTGCGCCGTGGGCGCCGCCGGGACGGCGGAGCCGCAGCCGGCAACGCGTGCTTGGGCGGACCCGGCGACAGCGAGCGCCCTGCGGGCATCGCCCAGGGCATCTGCCTGCAGGGCGGCCCTCGGCGCGTTGGCACCACGCGGCAACGAGACGTCGGCGGGGAGCGAGCGCATGCGCACGAAGGCCACCATGAGGTACCTCATCGTGGTGACCTCCCTCGCGAGCCGTAGGTGCGGACCGCATCCGGCCCGCGAGCGCGATGATCGCGCTCCGGTGTTCACGGACAACGGTAGGAGCCGGCGCCCACGCTGACAACCTATTTTTCGCGTGATCATCCAGACACGTGCAGCCACAGGCACGATCGAGCCATCCCCGGCGTGTCACCGTCCGCGACGGATCTGCTTCCGGTGCTCGGGCGCGGTGCCGTCAGGGCAGGTGCGGCACGCTCAGCCGGTGGGCCCCGGTGGCCGCGGGCTGCCGGCGACCAGCGCGAGGACGTCCTCTCCATACCGGTCGAGCTTGACCTGGCCGATGCCGGGCAGTGCCACGAGCTCGGCGACGGTGGCGGGACGCCGTTCGGCGACGAGGCGCAGCGTCGCGTCGGTGAGGACGACGAAGGCGGGCTGGCCCTGTGCCTTCGCCCGCTGTGCCCGCCAGGCGCACAGCCGCTCGAACAGTGCCGTGTCGACCTGCCCCGGGCAGTCATCGCACCGGCCGATCCGGGCCCGGGCGCCCGCGAGCGCGCGCCCACAGGCCCGGCAGGTGACGCTCTGCCGCCCCCGCCCACGGGCCTGCCCGCGGTCCGCGCCGCCGGTGGACCGGGCGGCGGCGTCCCGGCCACCGGGCGAGCCACCCGCGTCGGGTCCACCGGCGGGTCCGGACGTCCGGACCGCGGACCTGCGCAGGTCGTCGAGGAACCGCGACGGCCGCCGGGAGCGGCGTGTGCCCTCGGCCCGGGCCAGTGCCCACGACAGCGTGAGGTGGACGCGTGCGCGGGTGACCCCGACGTAGAGCAACCGCCGTTCCTCGGCCAGTTGCTCGTCGGTCTGCGCGTGGACGATCGGCAGGGTCCCGTCGACGAGCCCGACCAGGAAGACCGCGTCCCATTCCAGGCCCTTGGCCGCGTGCAGCGAGGCAAGCGTGACGCCCTGCACGGTCGGGGTGTGCTGGTGCACGGCGCGCTCGGCCAGTTCGGTGACGAAGGTGGCCAGGCTTGCTTCGGGCTGGTCGGTCTCGAGGTCGACGGCGAGGCGGTGCAGCGCGGCCAGGTTCTCCCACCGCTCACGGTCCGCGCCCGGGCCCGCCGGGGCCTGACCCGCTCGCCAGCCGACGGCGCCGAGGGCGTCCGCGACGGCGTCGGCGAGCCCGCCGGGACGGTCCGGTTCCGCCGAACGGACCGCCGCGCGCAGCATCCGCACCGCCGCGGTGACCTCGGGCCGCTCGAAGAACTTCTCCCCGCCACGCAGAAGGTAGGGGATGTCCGCCCGGCCGAGCGCGGTCTCGTACGCCTCGGACTGCGCGTTGATCCGGTACAGCACCGCGATCTGACTGGCGGGGACGCCGGCGGCCAGCAGAGCGCGGATACGCCGGGCGACCCCCGCTGCCTCCTCGGGCTCGCTGTCGGCCTCCAGCCAGGCAGGCGCTGGGCCCGGGGGGCGCATGGCGACCAGCCGCCCGGCCCGACCAGCCCGCCCGACCTGACCCGTCTGGCCCGTCTGGCCCGCCCGGGCACCGCCCGGCGCGGTCGCACCGTCGAGCAGACCGTTGGCCAGGGCGACCACCTGCGGAGTGGACCGGTAGTCGCGGACGAGCCGGACGACCGTGGCGGTCGGGAACCGCTGTGGGAATCCGACCAGGTACCGGGCGCTCGCCCCGGTGAAGGAGTAGATGGTCTGGTGCTCGTCCCCGACGACGCACAGGCTGTCCCGGTCGCCGAGCCAGGCATCGAGAACGCGCTGCTGGAGCGGGTTCACATCCTGGTACTCGTCGACGACGAAGTGCCGGTAGCGGGCCCGCAGCTCGGTCGCGACCCAGCTGTGCTCCTCGATGACGGCCGCGGTGAGCAGCAGCAGGTCGTCGAAGTCGAGGACGCCCGCCTCACTCTTGGCGTCCTCGTAGGCCTCGTAGAGCCGGGCGACGAGGTCGGGGGCCAGCGAGGTCTCCCGCCCGTGCTCGGCGGCGGCGCCGGGGTAGTCCGCAGGGGTGACCATCGTCGACTTCGCCCACTCCACCTCGGAGGCGAGGTCACGCAACTCGGCCCGGTCCGGACGGATCTGCAGGCGGGCCGCCGCCCGCACGAGCAGGGGTATCCGGCTCTTCTCCAGCCTCGGCAGCGCCACGCCGGCCACCTGCGGCCAGAAGTAGCCGAGCTGACGCAGCGCGGCGGCGTGGAACGTCCGGGCCTGGACGCCTTCCACCTCCATCGACCGCAGCCGCCCGCGCAGCTCACTGGCGGCCCGGTTGGTGAAGGTGACGGCCAGGACCTGGCCGGCGCCGACGCCCCGTTCCGTCACCATGTGCGCGATCCGGTGCGTGATGGCCCTGGTCTTGCCCGTGCCGGCGCCTGCGAGGATGCAGACCGGGCCCACCGGGGCCAGGACTGCGGCGAGCTGCTCGGGGTCAAGACCCTCACTCGGTGCCAGGACAGCTCCGCGCTCCGCGGCTGCGGCTGCGGCTTGCATCGACTCCGCGGCCCCGGCGGGCATCGGCTCCACCGCCGCCTCCTGCTCCGCTGCGGGCGGCCGGCGGCGCGCGGCGGACGTCGCCTGGCGGTTCCCGCGAGTACCTGGTCCGGACATCATGCGACACGGTAGTCGGGGCACCTCCCGACACGCGGGACCGGGAAGCGAAGACGCCACATCGGGGTTATGCACCTCGCCACCCACCGGCACAACCACCGGCACAACCACTGACACCACCAACCGGACCGGACCTCCCGGGCGAGGCCCCGCCAGACCGGGCGATCCGGCCTACCATCACCAAACGCGCCGGCGGTGCCGGCATCGCCGATGAAGACCACACCGCGCTACCGGTCGCCGTCCCCGGACGGGTCGCTCACCAACGGAGGTTCCGCCGTGATCACGATGTACACCACTTCCTGGTGTGGTTACTGCGTCCGGCTGAAGGGTCAGCTCGACCGGGCCGGCCTGGAGTACGTGACGGTCAACATCGAGCACGACCCGACGGCAGAGCAATTTGTCCGCGATGCCAACAACGGCAACGCGACCGTACCGACCGTGCTGTTCCCCGATGGGACGGTGATGACGAATCCGTCCATTCGCCAGGTCACCGAGAAGGCCACTTCCGCCGCATAACGGATACGTAGAGCGACGACGACGGGGGAGTTCGCCTCTTCCCGACGCACACGCGGCCGGCTCGTGGGACGGTGTCCGTCACTGCCCGTGAACTTTGTGGGAGAGTTCGGCCTGTGTCGTCAGCACCTTCAGGACTCCCGTGGAGCACGGTCGACGCCGCGCTGAGAGCCACGCACGCCCTCCACCAGCTGGAGCAGACGTGCCTCGTCGCGGTGTCGGCGACCGATGCCGTATACCTGCGGGTGACCGGGCCGATCCCCGAGCTTGTTGCCGGGCTTGGCATCCCTCGCGCCCGGTGTCTACCTGCCCGAATGCTCGACGGGGCGCCCGCAGCCGGCTCCCGGGCCGACCAGGAACCCGCTCTGGCCGACACCGTCGAGGTCGAACGGTTCGGTATCCGCAGCCATGTCTCCATGCCCATCCTCGGCCCGGACGGGACGGTGCTCGGCATCCTCGCCGGGCTCGACCGGTCCCCAGTGGAGGTGCCCGCGGAATCACTCGGCGTACTACGGGCGATAGCGGACAGTCTGGGCGCGTCCGACACACTACGGGAGCAGCTTGCCCGCCAGGCCCATGCCGAGGTTGCTGCCAGTAACGGAAGCGGGGCCGACCGGCAGGAAGCCGCCGCGGAGGCAGCGGCAGCAGTCGGCCGGGTGGGCAGCCCGGGCGGCGCCGTCTCGCCCACCGGGCACCCGCCCGCCACCCCACCGCCGCCCGTCGCGTCGTCTCCCGAAGTGGTCCCACCTGCCGCGCCCGGCACCGCAGCGCCGGCCGAGCCACGGCCCGCCGCGGTCCAGCCGTCAGCCCCGGCCACGGGCTCCTCGGAGGCGACCGGCGGCGTCAGCGCGCCGATCGAACCGGAACGTCCCCCGGCTACGGGCCAGGTCCAGGGCCCAGGGCAGGGCCAGCCCGGGCCGGCACCGACCGGTGGCGTGTCGCGGGTCACCCCGGAGGTCCTCGCCCGGACAGCTCGGCCCGGGCCGACCGCGCGGGCAGGCACCCCGCGGCCGGCACCGCCGCGGTCGGGGCCGCCGCGGGCCGGCGCCGCCCGCGGACAGGGCGGGCCGTCCGGACCATCCGGGGGAAGTGTTCCGGGAGCGTCCGACATGCGCCTGCGGCGGGCATCCGCAGGGTGGGTCGTCGAAGGGCCCGGTTCCGAGGTCCGCCCGGTCGGCGACCTCATCTCCGCGATGGTCCTCGCCGACCTGCTCGCCGACGATCTCAGCCCACCGGGCCGGCCCCGGCGGGCGGACCGTGATCTCAACGAGACCGAACAGCTCCGCCTGTCAGTGATCCAGCTGGAACACGCGTTGGCGTCGCGGGTCATCGTCGAACAGGCGATCGGCGTGCTGGCCGAACGGAACCACATCAAGCCCAGGGACGCGTTCGAGCGGCTGCGCCGCACCGCACGCGGCATGGGCAGGCGGGTCCATGACCTGGCCCGCCAGGTGGTCGAGTCGGTGGGCGACCCACGGATCAACCTGCCTGGCGAACTGGGCCGCGGCAACGCCGGACCGCCGCCGGGCGCGAGCCCGGCAGGGGGAGGCGCTGGCGGCGGGTCACCCCGGCCCAGCCCGCCCCGCGCCACGCCCAGCCGCCACTGACGGCCGCGACACGACCCACTTCGACACCCACCGGCCCTGACCCCGCGCGGTTCAGGCGGACTCGACGTCGCCGAGCACCCGCACCGCACCGGTGATCTTCGACGCATCGCCCACCAGGACGATCACCAGGCCGGCCGGGGCGAGCAGCTCCGCCGAGACCGCCTGGACGTCCGCCGCGGTGACCTCGGTCAACGCTCGCGGGTGGTCCCGCAGGTACTCCACCCCGATACCGGCGCCCGACAGGCCGGACAGCGTGCCGGCCAGCCCGGCCGCGGTGGCACTGGCCAGCGCCAACGTGCCGATCAGGTACTGGCGGGCGGCCTCGAGCTCGTCGGCGTCGGGCGGCAGCAGCGCGATCCGGCCGAGCTCGTAGAGGATCTCCAGCAGCGCCGGGCCGGTCACGTCGGTGGAGACGTCCGCGGCGGCGGTGAACCGGGAACCGGCCTGGTAGTGCTCGACCGAACTGCGCGGGGAGTACGTGTACCCCTTGTCCTCCCGGATGTTGGAGACCAGCCGCGAGCTGAAGTAGCCACCGAAGATCGTGCTGGCGAGCCGCAGCGCCGGGTAGGCCGGGGCGGTCCGGTCCAGCGCACGGCCGCCGAGCCGGATGTTGGTCTGCACCGCCCCCGGCCGGTCGACGATCACGATCCGGCCGGCCGCCGGCACCGGGGGGGCCGGGTGGCCCGCACCGGCGGTGCCGCTCCAGGCGCCGAGGGTGGCTTCGACGGCGTCCAGCGCACGTTCGGGATCGATGTCCCCCACGAGGGTGAGGATCGCGCCGCCGGGGCGGACCCGCGCCGCGTGCAGCGTGCGCACCGGCCCGACGCCCACCTCCGCGAGCACCGACGGCGGCGTGACGGCGGTGCCGTAGGGGTGGTCACCGAACATGCGCTTCAGCAGGGCCTCGCGGGCGATCACCGCCGGCTGGCTCAGCGCCGTCTCGGTGTCCTCGATGACGCGGGCGCGCTCGCCGGTGAACTCGTCCTCGGGGTAGCTCGCCGAGATCAGGACGTCGGCGATCAGCGCGAGCAGCGGCTCGAGGCTGGTGGCGAGGGCGGAGCTGACGATGGCCAGCCGGTCCGCGTCGACGCCGGCCCGCAGCGACCCGCCCAGGGCCTGCACCGCGGTGGCCAGGCCGACGCGGTCGTACCGGCCGCTGCCGGTGAGGATCGTCTCCGCCAGCAGCTCGGCCTCGGCCTGGTAGACGTCACCCGCGCCGGCGAACGGGATCCGCAGCCGCAGCTCCACCAGCGGAACGCTCGCCCGGGCGACCACGTCGACGCGCAGGCCGTTGGCCAGCGTGCGCCGTACGACCGTCGGCAGCTCGCGGGGGACGGTGGCGGCCACCGCGGGGATCACCGAGCCCGCCCCCGCCGGCGTCCCGGCGCCGGTTTCCGTACCGGCACCGGCCTCCGGTGTGGAGGAGGTGGCCGTGGTCTCGGTGGTCGTCGTCACGCTGTCTCCTCGTCCCCCGGGCGGGGGATCGCTCGGCCGATCATCCGGCTGCTGGCGGAGCACCGGGCCGTCATCAGGCGGCCCCGGCCCGCAGCTCCAGCACCGCGCGGCCCTGCCCGCGCAGCGCACCCGCGGCGGCGGCCACCGCGTCACCGGTGATCTCCGCGAGCAGGCCGGGCAGCTCGTTGAGCAGCTCGGGGCGACCGTGGTGCAGTTCGAAGGTCGCGATCTTCAGGGCCCGGCCGAGCGCGTCGTCCGCCTCGCGCAGGATGCCGGCCCCGGCCTGCGCCCGCACCCGGTCGAGCTCGCCGGGCTCCAGCCCGTCGCCCGCGATCCGGTCGAGCTCCTCGTCGACAGCGGCCAGCACCGCGTCAGCGGTGGAGTCGCCGGCGTGCCGGGCATCCAGCGTGAGCAGCAGCGGGTCACGCTGGTCGAAAGGATCACCGAAGGTACCGACGTAGGTACTGACCGCGGTCACCAGGCGGTCCTTCTGGACGAGCCGTCGCTCCAGCCGACTCGCGTCGCCGTTGGTGAGCACGTCCGCCAGGAGCTCGGCCGCCAGCAGCCCCGGCAGGTCGCTGGCGGGGTCGGGCACCCGGTAGCCCACCGCGAGCGCCGGCCGGGGAGCGAGCCGGTCGGTCAGCACTTCACGGCGCTCCTCGGCCCGCACCGGCTCGGCGAAGCTGCGCCGCGGCGGCACGGGCCTGGCCGGGATCGTGCCGAAGTACCGCTGGACGAGGTCGAGCGCCCGCTCGGGGTCGAACTCACCGACGATCGTCAGGATGGCGTTGCCCGGCGCGTAGAACGTGTCGAAGAAGTCCGCGGCGTCGTCCAGGCTGGCGGCCTCCAGCTCGGAGAAGTCGCCGTACCCGTTGTGGGCGTTGGGGAAGGTGTCGAAGGCGACCGGCGGCAGCGCGATCCACGGGAACCCGCCGTAGGGCCGGTTCAGCACGTTGACCCGGATCTCCTCCTGGACCACGGCGATCTGGTTGTCCAGGTTCTCGCGGGTGATCTTCGGGGCGCGCATCCGGTCGGCCTCGAGGAACAGCGCCCGCTCCAGCGCACCGGAGGGCAGCAGCTCGAAGTAGTCCGTGTGGTCCGGGTGGGTCGACCCGTTGAAGATGCCGCCCGCCGCCTGCACGTACTTCGGGTGCTCGGCCTTGCCCACGTTCTCGCTGCCCTGGAACATCAGGTGCTCGAACAGGTGGGCGAACCCGGTGCGCCCTTCGGGCTCCGAACGGAAGCCGACGTCGTAATGGACCGCGACGGCCACCACCGGCGCCGTCTGGTCCGGCGCGAGCAGGACGCGCAGGCCGTTGTCCAGCACCACCTTCCGCAGCGGGTAGGCGGGCGCGGGCAGCGCTGCACCCACCGCACTGGAGGCGGCCGGGCCGGCGGCTGTAGGTGAGGACACAGCGCCACGCTACTGCCCGCGCCGCCCGCCCGGCCACGTTCGGCAGCTTCCCCCGACGGCCCCGTCCCCGCGCGGAGATGCGCGGACTACGAAAGGGCCAAGGGGACGCCCGACCGCCAGCCCACACCGTGATCCTGAGCTGAGCCCGCCGCGACCAGCAGGCACCGCCGGCCGGCAGCACAGCGGATCAGCAGGCACCGCGGTCAGCGGCGACCGCGGCCGCCCACGGAGGAGACGAGGAGGACGAGCACCGCGGCGACGGCCACCTGGAACAGCAGGGTGAGGAACCAGCCGGCGTCGATGCCGCTGGCGACCACCAGCCCGAGCGCGGCGCCCAGCAGACCGATCAGCACCGTCATCACACAGCCGATCGGTACCCGGCGCCGGGCCGGGACGGCCAGCCGGCCCAGCAGGCCGACCAGGCAACCGGTGATCAACGCACTGACAATGCCGGTGGGGGTCTCCACGGACCCGATTGTGCTCCTCTCCCACCGCCGCCGACCGGCCCGCGAACGCCACCCATCCCACCGTGCGCGGCGCGAGGGGACAGACTGTGCCGGTGGGAACGTTTCCGCCCGGGCTGAGCGACTCCCTGGCCCATGGCCTGGAACAGCTGGCCGACGAGATCATCGCGGCGATCGCCGCGGAAGTCCCGGCCTATGCCCGGCCGCTGGAGGGCTCCTTCGGCCAGGGAGTCCGCCGCGGCGTCGAGGAGGCGCTCGCCCGGTTCCTCGCCCTCGTCGACGCCGGCCCGCAGGCCGCCGGTGACCTGGCCGCGAGTCGGGACGTCTACGTCCGGCTGGGGCGTGGCGAGGTGCGGGCCGGGCGCTCCCTCGACAACCTGCTGAGCGCCTACCGGGTGGGCGCCCGCATCTCGTGGCGCCGGATGGGCGAGGCCGCGCGCCGCGCGGGCCTCGACGCCGCCGGGCTCGTCTCGCTCGCCGAGATGATGTTCGCCTACATCGACGGGATCTCCGCCGCCTCCGCCGACGGCTACGCGCTCGCGCAGTTCGAGGTTGCCAGCGAGCGGGAGCGGCTCTGGGACCGGCTGGGCGAGCTGCTGCTCTCCGGCGCGGACCCGGCCACCATCGAGCACGCCGCCAGCACCGGGGCGGTCCGGCTGCCGGAGCGGATGGCAGCCGTTCTGATCCCCGACGGGCCCGGCGACCACCTCTCGGCGCGCCTGTCCACCGGCTGCCCCCGCGCCAGCCACGGGTCGGACTTCTGGTTGTTCGTGGGCGAGGCGGACGCCCCCTCCCGGCGGCTCTGGCTGGCCGAGCGGCTCGCCGGCACCGGCGCGGTGGTCGGGCCGTGCGTGGCGTGGCAGCAGATCACGACCAGCGTGGAGCGGGCCGGTTTCGCCCGGGCCGCCCTCGTGGCCGGACGCCTGCCCGCCGCGACGGGACCGGATCCCCTGATCACCGACGATCATCTGACCGAGCTGCTGCTGGCCCGCGACCCACGGCTGCTCGACGATCTCGCCCAGCGCCGGATCGCCCCGCTCGCGGGGCTGCCCGAGCGCACCCGGGCCCGGCTGGCCGAGACCCTGCTGTACTGGCTGACGCTGCACGGCCAGCGGCAGCTGGTCGCCGAGCGCCTGCACATCCACCCGCAGACCGTGCGTTACCGGGTGGGGCAGCTCCGGGAGCTGTTCGGAGACACCCTGGACGACCCCGACGCCCGCTTCGAGCTGGAACTCGTCCTGCGGGCGACCACCTGCCACGGCCCGCGGCCCGCGGCGCACCTGTCCACGGCGAACCCGCCCGCCGCACCGCAGTCCACGCCACAGCAGTCCACGCCACCGCAGCCCACGTCACAGCGGCTCACGTCACAGCGGGACCCGGCCGGCTGACACCGCCAACCGCGCTACCGTCCGTACCGTGCGGGTGGGTTCGTTCAACGCGATGCACGGCCTGTCCCTCGCCGACGGCCGGGTCGAGGTGGACCGCTTCACCGCCGCGATCGCCGACCTGGACTGCGACGTCCTCGGTCTGCAGGAGATGGACCTGGCGCAGCCGCGTTCCGGCGGTGGCGACCTGGCCGCCACCGCCGCGACCGCGCTGGGTGCCGCCGACGGCGGCTGGCTCTTCGCCCCCACCGTCTACGGGACTCCGGGGCACAGCTGGCGGCCAGCCCAGGGCGTCCGGGCCGACGGCGAGCCCGCCTACGGCATCGCCCTGGTCAGCCGGCTGCCGGTACGCCGCTGGTGGGTGCTGCCGCTCGGCCGGGCACCGGTGCGCGCGCCGATCCTGATCCCCGGCGGATCACGGCGGGCGCGCTTGATCCTGCTCGACGACGAGCCGCGGGTGGCGCTGGCGGCCGTCGTCGAGACCCCGGCCGGGCCGCTGACCGTGGTGACGACACACCTGTCGTTCGCGCCGGGCTGGAACGCCGTCCAGCTGCGCCGGCTGGTCGGGCGGCTGCGCGGGCTCGACGGCCCGGTGCTGCTGCTCGGGGACCTGAATCTGCCCGGTCGGCTGCCGACCGCGCTCACCGGCTGGCGGCGCCTCGCCGCCCACCGCACCTACCCGGCCCACGCGCCCCGGGTACAGCTCGACCACATGCTCGCCCGGGGCCCTGTCGGGACGGTCGCGGCCACCGAGGCGCGCCGCACCGCGGTCTCCGACCACCTCGCGCTGCTCGCCGACATCCGCCGCTAGGGGTCGTCCCGGCGACCGGACAGCAGCGCGACGATCTCGGGCTCGCCCAGCAGTTCCGGGCGGACGATCTCGCCGGAGGTCACGTAGAAGTAGGACGCCTCGACGTCCGCCACGGGCACCCCGCGCACCCGGGCCCAGGCGACCCGGTAGACGGAGAGCTGGGTCGGGTCGGCGGGCTCCGAGCCGGTCTTCCAGTCGACGACCTCCCAACGACCGCCGCCCAGGTCGTAGACGGCGTCGATCCGCCCGCGGACGGCCCGCCCGCCGATCATCACCTCGAACGGGGCCTCGACGGCGAACGGCCGGCGCGCCCCGTACGGCCCGGTCAGGAAGGCCTCCTGCAGGCCGGACAGGTCGTGGTCGTCCAGGGTGGCGGCGTCGGCGGCGCCGGGGAGATCCTCCACGTCGATCAGCGGCCGCTGGTCGAAGATCTCCTCCACCCACGCGTGGAAACGGGTGCCGCGGCGGGCCTGCGGCACCGGCCGGCGCGGCACGGGCCGGGCCAGGTCGCGGGCGAACTCGGCCGGGTCGGCGCGCATCCGCACGATCTCGGACGCCGTCAGGCTGGCCGGCAGGGCGACGTCCCGGACGGGGCTGCGGGCGGCGCGTTCCTCGGCGAGCAGCAGCGCGGCCTCGCGGTCGAACTCGGCGAGCTGCGCCCGTTCCCGGGCGGTCATCCCGGCCAGGTCGTCCGGCGGCGGTGCCTGGCCGGCGCGGAGCAGCTCCAGGGTCTGCCGGACGGCGTCCGCGGCCGCCTGCCGGCGCGCGAACGCGACCGGCTCGTAGGGCACCGGCCAGGTGAACTCCGGCGGGACGGCCAGTTCGGGGTTCCCGCCCGGCGGCGGTTCGGCGGCCCAGACGTCCACCTGCCCGTGACCGGCCACGGCATGGTCGTGCAGCTCGGTGAGGAACACGGAGGGACCACGCCGGGTGCGCTGGGTGGGCCCCCACCAGTGGCCGCTGCCGAGCAGTACCGACTTCGCCCGGGTGAAGGCGACGTAGGCCAGCCGGCGCTCCTCGCGTTCCTGGTAGCCCCGGCAGTCCTCGTCGAAGGCCACCAGCGCGGCCTTCGAGTCGCCGACCGTGTAGGACGGCAGCTCGTCCGCGTCGCCGCGCAGCGGGGTCGGCAGCGCGCCGGGCGACGTCGTCCACCTGTCCCGCACCGTGAGGTCGGGGAAGACCCGCCGGCTCAGGTCCGGCACCGCGACGACCTCCCATTCGAGGCCCTTCGCCCGGTGCACCGTCATGAGCGCGACAGCGTCCGCGCCGGTCGGGCCGGTGATGTCCAGGCCCCGCTCGTGCTCGCGGGCGGCCCGCAGGAAGGCGAGGAACGACGTCAGCGAGTTCGGGCCGTCGGGGTCGTCGAAGTCGGCGGCGGCGTCCAGGAAGGACGCCAGGTTCTCCCGCCGGCGGGCCGCGACCGCCTTCGGGCTGGCGGCCAGCTCGACATCCAGGCCGATCGTGGAGATCACCCGGTGCAGCAGGTCGAGCAGGCCGTCACCGACATGCGCGCGCAGCGCCGCCAGCTCGGCACCGAGGCGGGCCACCCGCTCCCGTCCCGGCGCGGAGATCTCGTCTCCGGCGTCGAGCAGGGCGTCCGCGAGCGAGACGACGTCGCAGGGATCAACACCCGCGACGGCCTCGGCCAGCGGATCGGTGCCGTCCCCCCGCGCGGCCTCGGCACGGTCCGCCGCCGCCCCGCCGACGGTCAACAGGCCGCGGGCCCGGCGGCCGAGCGCCGCCAGGTCCCGCGGCCCGAGCCGCACCCGCGGGCCGGTGAGCAGCCGGACGAGCGCCGCGTTCGCGATCGGCGAGTCGAGCACCTCCAGGACGGTGACGACGTCGGCGACCTCCGGCAGGTCCAGCAGGCCGGCGAGGCCGACGACCTCGACGGGCAGCCCGGCCGCCGTCAGCGCCGTGTGCAGTGCCCGGACATCCGACCGGGCCCGCACCAGCACGGCCATGTTCCCGGGCTTCTCCCCCGCCGCGACCAGCTCCGCCAGTCGGGCGGCGACCCAGGCGACCTCCTGCGCCCAGCTCCCGTGCAGCGCCACCAGGGTCCGCCCGGCCTCGACGACGTCGGCCCGGGGCCGCAGCTCCACGACGTGGTGACGGGCCCGCAGCGGGGCGGCGACGTCGTTCGCGAGGACGAGCAGCCGGCCGCCGCTGCGCTGGTTCACTGACAGCCGGTAGCGGGCGGCCAGCGAGCCGTCGGCGCGCGGGAAGTGCTCCGGGAAGTTGTCGAGGTTCGCGACCGAGGCCCCGCGCCAGCCGTAGATCGCCTGGCAGGGGTCACCGACCGCGGTCACCGGATGGCCGTCGCCGAACAGGCCCGCCAGCATCGTCCGCTGGGCCACGGAGGTGTCCTGGTACTCGTCCAGCAGCACGACGCCGGCCCGCTGGCGCTCGGCGGCGCCCACCTGCGGGATGTCGCGCGCCAGCCGGGCGGCGAAGGTGACCTGGTCGCCGAAGTCGAGGACGTCACGCGCCCGCCGGGCGGCCCGGTAGTCGGCGACCAGCCCGGCGAGCTCGCGCCGCGCCCGCGCGGTGGACGCCATCCGGCGCAGCTCCTTGCGCAGCGTCTTCGTCCCCGGACGCAGCGCGGCCGATTCCAGCGCGGCCAGTGCGCGCTCGAACATGCCGGCGTCGAAGGCCATCAGGTCGTCCGCGGAGACCAGGTGCTCGCTCATCTCGCCGTCCAGGGCGACGAGGTCGGCGACGAGGGCCGGCAGCGACCGGCTCAGCACCTCCACCCGCCCGCGGTGGGCACGGGCGACCCGGGCGGCGAGCTGGTAGCGGGCCGCCGCGACGAGCATCCGGGTGTCCGGCTCGAGACCGAGCCGCAGTGCGTGCTCGCCGACGAGCCGGCCGGCGTAGGCGTGGTAGGTGCTGATCGTCGGCTCGTCCGCGCCCGCCGCGTCGTCCTGGGCACCGGCAGACCCGGCAGGCCCGGCGGAGTCGGCGGGGCCCGCGAGCCCGGTCGTGCGGCCGGGGTCGGTGCCGCCGGCGCGGCGCAGCGCCGTGCGCACCCGTCCGGCCAGCTCGGCAGCCGCCTTGTTCGTGAAGGTGAGGCCCAGCACCCGGCCCGGCTCGACCTGCCGGGTGGCCACCAGCCAGACCACCCGGGCGGCCATCACGGACGTCTTCCCCGAACCCGCGCCGGCGATGACGACAGCCGGCTCCAGCGGCGCGGTCGCCGCCGCGAGCTGTTCGTCGGTGTAGGGCACGCCGAGCAGCTCGCGGAGATCCTCGGGGTCGAGCCGGGGTGCGGTGACCTCACCGTCGCCACCGCCGGACGGTGGGCCGAAGCCGGGAAGCGCCTGCTGCGCGCCTGTGTCGACGACGCCGGTCAATCGATCACCTGCTCTCCCTCCGGCCGCGCCGGGCAGCACCGACGGAACGAACACATGGTGCACGCATCGTCTGGAACAGGCCGGAACGACTCGGTGGTGACGGTCTCCACGGCGGTCTCCAGCAGGTCGTCGATCCACGCCCGCCCGGCGGGAAGCGCCTCCTGGCGCTGCACTTCGGGCGGCGCGGGTTCCTCGCCGGGCAGGCGGGGCCCCAGGCTCTCCCCGCCCGTGTCCCGCCGGAGCTGGACCAGCTCCGCCCCGCCCGGCACCGCTGCCGCCGGACCGGACAAGTCGTCGCCACCGGGCGGCGGCTCACCAACGCCCGGCTGTCCGTCACCGCCGGACGGGCCGTCGCGGCGGCGGGTCTTGTCGAGCACCTGGTCGAGCGCACCCTCCCGGACGGCGAGCTGGTAGCTCCCGAGCTGGGCGTGGGTCTGCAGGTCGCGCCGGCTGGGCGCCGCGCGGCCTGTCTTGAAGTCGACGACGTGCACCCGGCCGGCGTCGTCGACTTCGACCCGATCGATGAAACCGCGCAGCCGGACCACCCGGCCGGCCACCGCCAGGTCGCAGGAGAAGCGCACCTCGGAGGCCACGACCTCGCGCCGGCGGGCGGCGTGCCAGTCCAGGAAGCGACGCAGCGCCTCCCGGGCGGCGGACCGCTCCTGCTCGGACCGCCACCGCGCGTCGAACTCCAGGTGCCGCCACACCAGGTCGAGCCGGGCGTCGAGGGCATCCATCGACGGGGCGGTGCGGCCGCTCGACACCTCGTCGGCGAGGGCGTGCACCACCTTGCCGAAGCCCTGCGCCGCCGAGGCCGCCTCGGCCGCGTTCGCCTCGTGCTCGAGGAACCAGCGCAGGCCACATGCGGCCAGGCTCGACAGTGAGGACCCGGAGAGCCGGATCGGACCGTCCGGCGGAACGACCGGCACCGGCGAGGTGGTGACGTCCACCAGCCCCCACCATCGCCTGGGGTCGGCGGCGGGGACCAGCGGGCGCCCGGCACCGTCCCCGGTGGCCGCGAGTGCGGCGAGGCGCACCGCGGCCGCGGCCCGCACGGCTGCCGAGGCCTCCGGGTCGACGGTCAGCCGGCGCAGCGCGGCTACCAGGCCGACCAGCGTGAGCGGCCGGGCCGGGCGGACCCGGACGTTCTCCACCTGCACGCCGAGCTCGCCGAGAAACCGGCTGGGCTGCTCCCCGTCGTCGTCGGCGCCGTCCACCGCCGTCACCACGAGCCGACGACGGGCCCGGGTGATCGCCACGTAGAACAGGCGGCGCTCGTCGGCGAGCAGCTCCTCCCTGGTCCGCGGCGGCCGGACGCCCCCACCGCCGCGCCGCGGGGTGTCGAGGGTCTCGGCGGCGAGCAACGTGTGCCGCGCCCGCAGGTCGGGCCAGACGCCGTCCTGCACCCCGCAGATGACCACGACCTCCCACTCCAGGCCCTTGGAGCGGTGCGCGGTCAGCAGCCGCACGGTTGCGGGGCGGCCGGCCCGGGCTGTCTCCGTGTCCGGCGCGATCTGCTGCCGGGTGAGCTCGCCGACGACGGAGGCCACGCCGAAACCGGGCCCCCGCCGCGCACCGAGGCGGCCCACCGCCTCGAACAGCGCGACCACAGCGTCGAGATCACGGTCGGCCGACCGGCCAG
Organism: Parafrankia sp. FMc2; assembly: GCF_041008525.1. NCBI lineage: Bacteria > Bacillati > Actinomycetota > Actinomycetes > Frankiales > Frankiaceae > Parafrankia > Parafrankia sp. FMc2. The sequence goes on from NZ_JBFLUG010000003.1 coordinate 140,314, forward strand.
CGGCCCCGCCGGCCGTCGAGACGCGCTCCAGCCTGGGGCCCCATTCGCTGGCTGTCCACAGCGTCCACAGCGCGTCCTCGGGGGCGGCACCGCGGCGCAGCTCGGCGCGCACGGTCCGCAGCAGGCGCCCGAGCCGGCGGGCCGGGGCCGCGATGTCGTCCGGGATCGTGAGCAGCATCCGCTCCGGGTCCGCCACCGCCGCACGCAGCAGCTCGGCGGACGACGCTGCTGTCCCCGCCAGCAGGCCCGCAGGGCTGGCCGTGTCGGCAGCGGACTCCCTGTCAGCAGCGGGCTCCCCGCCAGCAGCGTGCTCGTGGTCGGCAGCAAACTCCGTGTCGTCGGCGGCGCTGTCCATGCCGGCGGTGCTGTCCATGCCGGCGGCGCGGGCTGCCGCGTCGAAGGCCCGCAGCTCGCGGCCGAGGGCACGCAGGCCGGCCGGATCGGCACCCCCCAGCGGCGAGGTGAGCAGCGCGCGCGCCGTCTCCGGCGTCAGGTGGACGGACGGCTCGTCCGCGCAGCGCAGCGCCGTCAGGAGCAGCTGCGCGGCCGGCTCCCGCGCGGCCGGCAGGTCGCCGCCCGCGACGCTCACCGGGACCCCGGAGGCCGTCAGCACTCGCCGCAGCAGTCCGAGGCCCGCGGTGGAGCGCACCAGGACGGCCATGTCGTCCCAGCCGACGCCGTTCTCCAGATGCTCCCGCCGCAGCAGCTCGGCGATGGCCTCCGCCTCGGCGCCCGCCGTGGGGTAGGTGATGGCCGCGACCTGGCCGGGGTCGGTGGTGCTGCCCGCCGGCATGAGATCGCGGTGCGCGCGGATGTACCGGACGGGCAGACCCGCCGACGGGAGCCGGGCCGCCACCCGGCGGCTGGCCGCGAGCGGCGCCGGGGCCATCCGCCGGCAGCGGCGCAGCGCGGTGACCTGGGCGGGCGAACCGTCCCCGTGCGGGAAGCGGGCCGCGAAGTCGAGCAGGCCGCGCACCTCCGCCCCGCGGAAGGAGTAGATCGCCTGGTCGGGGTCACCGAAGACGACCAGGTCGCCGCCACCGCCGGCGACGGCGGTGAGCAGCCGCTCCTGGGCCGGGTCGGTGTCCTGGTACTCGTCGACGAAGACCGCCCGGTAGCGACGGCGTAGGGCGGTGCGGACGTCCGCGTCGGCGGCGAGGACGGCCGCACTGTGCACCAGGTCGGCGTAGTCGATCGCACCTTCGGCGCCGAGGGCGTCGAGATAGTCGCCGTAGAACTCGGCCACGGCCACCCAGTCGGCCCGGCCCGTCCGCCGGCCGATCCGGGCAAGCGCCGGCGGGTCGACGCCGACCTCCCGGGCCCGGGCCATGAGCATCCGGACCTCTTCGGCGAAGCCGCGGGTGGTCAGCGCGGCGGCAAGGGTGTCGGGCCAGACGGGACGCCCCAGTTCCCGCGAGCCTTCGAGCAGGTCGCGCAGCCGGGCGTCCTGCTCGGGGCCGGACAGCAGCCGGAAGCCGCCGAGCGGGGTGTCGGCACCGTGAGCACGCAGCAGCGCGAGGCACCAGGCGTGGAACGTCCACGCCGGCGGGCCGACGGCACCGGCCCCGAGCCGGACGGCGAACCGTTCCCGCAGGTGGCGGGCGGCCCGGCGGCTGAACGTGAGCACCAGTAACGAGGCCGGGTCGGCGCCCGCCTCGACGCGCCGGGCGACCGCCTCCACCAGCGTCGTCGTCTTCCCCGTGCCGGGCCCGGCGAGGACCAGGAGGGGGCCACCGGCGTGTCCCACCACCTCGCCCTGCGCACCGTCCAACACGATGGGTGACGCCACCGGCGCCGGCGGTGCCACCAGACGGAACGATCGCCTGGACGGGTGGCGGGTGACGGGCGGCACGGTGACCACGCCGCACAGCACATCACGACGCTCTGACAAGATCGCCAACGCATGGCGCGGGAACGCGGGCCGCACTGCCGCGGAGCCCGCGCCGCGGCGCAGGGACACTTGGAGCAGCAAAGATGAGCACGAATAGCACTAAAGGCGGCGAATCGGATGCCTCGCGTGCCGTCAACGTGGCACCTTCCCCCGGTATGAGCGAAGGCACGGAAGGCACGGCGCGCCCGGCAGGCACCGATCGGGCCGCGTCCGCGGGACAGTCGGCACTCGAGGAGCACGCGGGCCAGGTCGCGCTGGTGACCGGCGCCGCGGCCGGGATCGGGGCCGCCTGCGCACGTCGGCTCGCTGCCGCCGGCGCCTTCGTCGTCCTCGCCGACCAGGACATCGCCACGGCGAAGGATGTCGCCGCCCAGATCGAGGGCGCCGGGGGCGGTGCCCTGGTCCTGGAGGTGAACGTCGCCGACCCGGAGTCGGTGCTGGGCGCCGTCCGGACCACTGTGGAGCTCCAGGGCCGCCTCGACCTGGCGGTCAACAACGCCGGCGTGGCCACCGAGCGGGCACCGCTGGAGGACACCCCGCTGTCCGACTGGGACAGGGTGCTCGCGGTGAATCTCTCCGGGGTCTTCTACAGCCTGCGGGCGGAGATCCCGGCGATGCTCGCGAACGGCGGCGGCTCGATCGTCAACATGGCCTCCGTGCTGGGCACCGTCGGCCTCCAGGGAACCCCCGCCTACGTCGCCGCCAAGCACGGCGTCATCGGCCTGACCAGGGTGGCGGCGCTGGACAACGCGACCCGCAACATCCGGGTCAACGCGGTGGCACCCGGGTTCATCGACACCGGGATGGTCCACGGGCAGCGCGGCGCGCGGTTCTTCCAGCCGACGAACCGGCTGGGGACCGCCGACGAGGTCGCCGAGGTCGTCAGCTTCCTGCTGTCGCCCCGGGCCTCACTGGTCACCGGCAGCGTCTACTCGGCCGACGGCGGATTCACCGCCCGCTGACGCCATCGCCCCGACCTCGCCGGCCTCCTGGGTCTCCTGGGTCTCCTCGGCATCCTCGGTCTCGCCGACCTCCCCGTCCCAGCGGGCGCGGCCGAGGTCGACCCGGTCGCCGCCGCGGCCCAGCGGCGTGCCGTCGGCCCGCAGCCGCCGCAGGGCCTCGGCCGGTGCGCTCGGGTTGGGCTCCCCGGACGCCCGGATCACGCGGTGCCACGGGACGTCGTCCTCGTCGCCGAACCGGGCCAGGACGGTCCCCACCGTGCGCGCGGTGCCAGCACCGACGTACTCGGCGACGTCCCCGTAGGTCATGACCCTGCCTGGGGGGATACGCGCGACGGTGTCCAGCACAGCCAGCGCGTAGGGGGTCGGCGCGCCGCCGGCGTGGATCCGCGCCGCGGCGACGGGTCCGGGCCCGAAGCCAGAAGCTTCGGGCCCGGACCCGGTCCGCCCGCCGGTGGGGGCGGTCAGTAGACCGGCAGGGTCTTGTCCACCTGGGTGGCCCAGGCGGTCACCCCGCCCTGGACGTGCACGGCCGAGGAGAAGCCGGCCGCCTTCAGGGTGGCCAGCGCCTCGGCGGAGCGCACGCCGCTCTTGCAGTAGACGACCACCCGCCGGTCCTGCGGCAGCTCGGACAGGTGCGCCGGCAGGTCACCCTTGGGGATCAGGCGCGCGCCGGGGATCCGCACGATCTCCCACTCCGCGGGCTCGCGGACATCCACCAGCTCGATCGGCTCCCCGCCGTCCAGGATGCCCTTCAGCTCGGCGGCGGTGATCGTCGAACCGGAGGCGGCCTGCTGGGCCTCCTCGGAGACCACACCGCAGAACGCCTCGTAGTCGATGAGCTCGGTGATCGACGGGTTCTTGCCGCACAGCGGGCACTCCGGATCCTTGCGGACCTTGATGGAGCGGTAGGACATCTCGAGGGCGTCGTAGACCATCAGCCGGCCGACGAGCGGGTCGCCGACGCCGGTCAGCAGCTTGATCGCCTCCGTGGTCTGGATCGCCCCGATCGAGGCGCACAGCACCCCGAGCACACCGCCCTCGGCGCAGGACGGGACCATCCCGGGCGGCGGGGGCTCCGGGTAGAGGCAGCGGTAGCAGGGGCCGTGCTCCGCCCAGAAGACGCTCGCCTGCCCGTCGAACCGGTAGATCGAGCCCCAGACGTACGGCTTGCCCAGCAGCACGGCCGCGTCGTTGACCAGGTAGCGGGTCGCGAAGTTGTCCGTGCCGTCGACGATCAGGTCGTACTGGCTGAAGATCTCCTTCACGTTGGAGGTGTCCAGCCGGGTCTCGTGGATCACGACGTTCACGTACGGGTTGATCTCGCGGACGGAGTCGCGCGCCGACTCGGCCTTGCTGCGGCCGACGTCCGACTGCCCGTGGATGATCTGGCGCTGCAGGTTCGACTCGTCCACGACGTCGAACTCGACGATGCCCAGCGTGCCGACACCCGCCGCCGCCAGGTACATCAGCGTCGGTGAGCCGAGGCCGCCGGCGCCCACCGCGAGCACCTTGGCGTTCTTGAGTCGCTTCTGCCCGTCCATCGCGACGTCGGGGATGATCAGATGCCGCGAGTACCGGCGGACCTCGTCGACGGTCAGCCCCTCGGCGGGGGAGACCAGGGGCGGTAGTGACACGTTGCTCCTCGCCTTCTGAAGTCTTACCACCCGACGATGCCACAGCCGCCCGCTCCGGCAGCCGTGATCGACGGCTCGCGTGGCCCCGGGCCGGCCACACCGCGGACGGCACCCGAGGTCCTCCCCCGGTGCAGCGCATGCCGGCGGCGCGATGTTCCCGCCAGCCGGGTTCCCACCCGCGGTGTTCCCCGCCGGCCGGTGTTCCCGCCCACCGAGCCGGGCACCCACGCTCCGGGGGGGCGTCAGGCCGAGCGGCGGGTGGAGCGCGGGCCCGCCTCCTTCTCCGCGGCCACCTCCGGCTTCCTCTTCGCTCTCGTGCCAGCTCCCGTGCCCCCGCGCGCGCTCGCCTTCGTCCCGCCGGCCTTCGCGCCGCCCGCCTTCGCCCCGCTGGTCCCACTCTTCGTCCCACTCTTCGCACCGGTGCTTCTGGCGCCGGAACTCCTCGCACCGCCGCTCCTGGCTCCGCCGCTCCTGGCACCCGCGCCGCCGTGACTCGCCCGGCCCCTTCGTGCCGCCGGCGTGGCGTCGGCGGAGCCGTCGGCGGAGCCGTCGGCGGAGGCGCCAGCGGAACCGTCGTCCCGCCCCTGGCGGGCAGCCTCGATGCTCGCCCGCAGCGCCGCCATCAGGTCACCCGTCGGCCCGGCGGCCTCCTCCCCCGCCGCGGGGCTGACGACCTCCCGGCCGGCGATCCTGGCGTCGATGACGGCCTGCAGCGCCTCGCGGTAGCCGTCGCGGAACCTGGTCGGGTCGAAGTCGGCGGCGCGGGTCTCGATCAGCGACGTCACCATCGCCAGCTCCTGCGGCCGGACGTCCACGTCGTCGGACAGGAAGTCGAACTCGGGCTCACGTACCTCGTCCGGCCACAGCATCGTCTCCAGGACGAACACGTCGTCCCGGACCCGCAGGATGGCGAGCTGCTCACGCTGGCGCAGCGCGACCTTCACCAGCGCGACCCGCCCCGAGCCGGCGAGCGCGTCCCGCAGCAGGACGTACGGCTTGACGCCCAGACGGTCCGGCTCGAGGTAGTAGCTCTTCGCGAAGTAGATGGGGTCGACCTGGTCGAGGGGCACGAACTCCAGGACGTCGATGGCACGGGACGTCGTCAGGGGCAGGTTGGCGAAGTCCTCGTCGGTGAGGACGACCGTCTCGCCGTCGGGCAGCTCGTAGCCCTTGGCGATGTCCGCGTACTGGACCTCCGCGCCGTCGCTCTCGGCCACCCGCCGGTACCGGATCCGCACGCCGTCCGCACGCCTGACCTGGTGGAACGAGACGTCCCGTTCCTGGGTGGCGGAGTACAGGCGGACCGGGATCGACACCAGGCCGAACGAGATCGCACCCTTCCAGATCGAACGCATGTCCCGCCCCTCACGTCGCATCAACCCAATGGTGTCCCACTGGAAGACCACGGGAAAACCCACGGGTCGGCCCGTGTATCAGCGTCGCCGACGGCGGGTATCGGAGCCTGGCGGCCAAACGGTGACCAGCTGGGCCGCGCAACACGACCAGGCGGCCACGAACAAGGCCACTGACGAGTCCGCCGACGAGCGACGAGCGATGAGGGAGCGACGCGATGAGGTCATCGACCGAGCGGCTGCTGGACGTCCCGGACGCGGACGCCGCCGAGCAGTCCCGGGACCTGCGCCCGCCGTCCGCCGGGGAGGGCGAGGGCCAGGCCGCCGACGCCTCGCCCGGCACCGCCGGCGGCGCTGCCGAGGCCGACGAGTTCGACGCGGTCGAACAGCGCCTCGTCGTCGAGCAGGACGACGAGGAGGAGTACCGGTAGACGAGGAGGAATACCGGTAGACGGGGCCGACGGAGCAGGGGGAACCGGGTGGTCCGGGCGCAGTGGTGGGCAACGGGAGGATCAAGGCCCGGGCGCGGGTAGTGTTGGCACGATGTCGACGTGGCTGCGCACCGACGGCCCGCGTGTGTTCGACGGACGCCGGTGACCTGCCAGGAGGTGCGCGGGTGACAGCCGAACCTGTGGTGCCCGGACCTGCGGCATCACCGTCGCGCCCGGGAAGGACGCCCCGGCTGCCCCGTACCGCCCGGCGTTTCCAGCTTCTGGGCGCGGCCAGGGAGGTCTTCGTCGCCCAGGGCTACCACGCGGCGGCGATGGACGAGATCGCCGAGCGGGCCGGCGTCAGCAAGCCCGTCCTCTACCAGCACTTCCCCGGCAAGCTCGACCTCTATCTGGCGCTGCTGGACGAGCACTCGGAGCGGCTGATCTCGGCCGTGCGGGCGGCGCTCGCCTCGACGTCCGACAACCACGTGCGCGTCGAGCGGTCGGTCCGGGCCTACTTCGACTTCGTCAGCGACCCGAGCGGCGCGCACCAGCTCGTCCTGGAGTCCGACCTGCGCAGTGAGCCCGCCGTGCGGCAGCGGGTCGAGGACAACTTCGCCCAGTGTGTGCGTGCCATCGCGGCCACCATCGTCGCGGACACCGGCCTCGGCCAGGACGAGGCCGATCTGCTCGCGGTCGGGCTGGTCGGCCAGGCCGAGTCGGGGGCACGCTGGTGGCTGCTGCGCGGTGCCGCGATATCGAAGGAGCGCGCCGTGGAGCAGCTGGTGGAGCTGGCCTGGCGTGGGATCGCCGGGTACCCCCGTCAGGTGCCCCCCGCCGAGAACGCGTAGCTCCGGTCACGGCCCTGGTCCCCGGTACCGATCCGCCCGGTGGCGGTGGCATCGGCGTGTGCCGGGAGCGAACAGCGGTCCCGCGGGCCCGTCCCGGGGCCGGAAGGCCATAGTGTGGGCGCTGATCGTCCGACGGAGGCAGCCGTCACCGTCGGCACGCGCCCCAGCAAACTCGACCACGCGGAGGTCATCGAGTGGAGGTCAAGATCGGGATCAAGCAGGTCGGTCGCGAGCTGGTACTGGAGAGCAGCCAGTCACCGGAGGCGGTCGCCGCGTTGATCGACGAGGCGGTCGGCGGCAAGACCGGGCTTCTCACCCTCGTGGACGAGAAGGGGCGCCGGGTCGTCGTCCCGGTCGACGCGCTCGCCTACGTCGAGATCGCCGAGTCCGAGTCTCGCCGGGTCGGTTTCGGCACCGCCTGACAGCGGCATGAGCCGGCTGGCCGCCGCCGTGACGCTGGCCGCGGTCAGCCGGAGCACACCTGGTCAGGCCCGGAGCCGGAGCACATCCGAGCCCGGAGCTCAGGCGGAGAGGCCGAGGGCGGACATCCGCCGGCCGTGCGCGGCCATGATGCGGTTGAAGATGGCGGCGATCTGCTCCAGGTCACCGACCCCGGCGAGCAGGCTCGTCAGCGCGTCCCGGTCGACCGCGACCCGCTGGGCCTGCGTCAGCGCCTCACCGACCAGACGACGCGCCCACAGCGCGAGGCGGCCGGCGACCGCCGGGTTGCTGTCGATGGCGGCGCGCACCCGGTCGACAGCGAAGGCCGCGTGGCCGGCGTCGGCGAGCACGCTCAGGACCAGTGCCTGCGGGCCCGGCTCGAGCCGGCCGGCGATCTCCCGGTAGAAGTCCGCCGCGATGCTGTCACCCACGTAGGCCTTGACGAGGCTTTCCAGCCAGTCCGACGGGGCCGTCAGGTTGTGGAAGGCCGTCAGCGCGGGCACGAACGGCGCCATCGCCTGCTCCATGTCCACGCCGAGCCGGGTCAGCTCCCGCTCGATGGCCTCGAAATGCGCGAACTCGGCCGCCGCCATCCGGCCCAGTGCGATCTTGTCGGCCAGGGCCGGAGCCATCCGGGCATCCGTCGCCATCCGCTCGAAGGCGGTCAGCTCACCGAACGCCAGCAGACCCAGCAGGTCGACGAGGGCGGGGTCCGCCGTTCCCGGTCTGACGGGCTCTCCGGTGGCGTCGGCCGTGGGCGCGGCGGCACGGGTGCCGGCGTTCACGTCGGTGGGAACGGATCCGGTGCGGGTCTGCGAAGTCTGCGCCACAGCGTGATTCTGGCACCTCCCGATGCTCCGCCCGTCGCCTCTGTCCGCGGCGGCGCCCCGGGTCGCGGCCTGCGGATGCCGGTGGCCGCCAGGAGTCGATCGGGCCTGATCGGGGGGCCGGTCGCAGTGGTGTCCGAGAGATGTCAGCGACCGTTGCCGGACGGGTCGGCGACGGCGGAAGCCGTGCCGCGGGGCACTCGCAACCACGAAATCCAGCGGCCATCGGGCGTGCCCGGCAACGACTTCGTGGGCCAGCCTGGCCGGGAACCTTGCAATATCACACCCACTCGGGGCGGCACACGGGTTATCCTGGGCTCAGCCGGTGGTCATCACACCACCCAGCCAACAGGCCGCTGATCGACTGACGCCGCCCCGGGGAATCGGGCCGCTGGCGCCGCGCGGCGAATCGCGAGCGGGTTCAGCGAACGGACACCGCTCAGAGCAGACCAGGAGTGTCCCGCTGTCCGTCACAGACACACCATCGACCGACTCTGAAACCACCAGCCCCACCGAAGCCGTCAGCGAGTCCCCGGCCGGCCTGACAGACCAGGCCCCGGAGCAGGCTCCGCAGGAGGCCCCGCTGTTCGCCGAGATCGGCGTCCGCGCGGAGACCGTTGCGGCACTCGCCGAGGTCGGCATCCTCCGGCCGTTCGCCATCCAGGCGCTGACTCTCCCGCTGGCGCTCGCCCGTACCGACATCATCGGGCAGGCGCGCACCGGCACCGGCAAGACCCTCGCCTTCGGCATCCCCGTCGTCCAGGTCGCCACGGCCAAGGACGAGGGCGCGACCGGGCGCCCGCAGGCCCTCGTCGTCGTTCCCACCCGTGAGCTGTGCGTACAGGTCACCGCGGACATCGCCCGCGCCGGCCTCGGCCGCGCGCTGCGGGTGCTGGCGGTGTACGGCGGCCGTGCCTACGAGCCGCAGCTCAGCGCGCTGCGCGTCGGCGTCGACATCGTCGTCGGCACGCCGGGCCGGCTGCTCGACCTGGCCCGGCAGAAGGTGCTCGATCTCAGCGAGGTCCGCACCCTGATCCTCGACGAGGCCGACGAGATGCTCGACCTCGGCTTCCTGCCGGACGTCGAGCGCATCATCGCGTTCCTGCCGGCCGACCGGCACACGATGCTGTTCTCCGCGACGATGCCCGGCCCGGTCATCTCGCTGGCCCGCCGGTTCATGACGCGGCCGGTACACGTCCGCGCCGAGCAGCCGGACGAGGGCAGGACCGTACCGAACACCCAGCAGCACGTCTTCCGCGCCCACGCGCTGGACAAGATGGAGGTGCTGGCCCGCCTCCTCCAGGCGGCGGACCGCGGCCTCGCCATGGTCTTCGTCCGCACCCGCCGCACGGCGGACAAGGTGGCGGAGGACCTGGCCCGACGCGGCTTCGCCGCCGCAGCCGTCCACGGCGATCTCGGCCAGGGCCAGCGTGAGCAGGCCCTGCGCGCCTTCCGCGCCGGCAAGGTCGACGTGCTCGTCGCCACCGACGTGGCCGCCCGCGGCATCGACGTCGGCGGCGTCACCCACGTCGTGAACTACCAGTGCCCCGAGGACGAGAACGTCTACCTGCACCGCATCGGCCGCACCGGCCGGGCCGGCGGCAGCGGTGTCGCGATCACCTTCGTGGACTGGGACGACCTCCCCCGGTGGACGCTGGTGAACCGCGCGCTGGCACTGCCGTTCGAGGAGCCGCTGGAGACCTACTCCACCTCGGCGCACCTGTTCGAGCTGCTGGGGATCCCGGCCGAGGTGAAGGGCACGCTGCCGCACGCCGCCCGCACCCGGGCCGGGCTCGCCGCCGAAGAGGTCGAGGACCTCGGCGGCGGTGGCCGGCGCGGCAGCCGGCCGCGCACCCGCGAGCGGGGCACCGAGGAGCAGCCGGCCCGTCCCGCGCGCACCCGCGTACGCCAGCGCACCCGCGGTGCCGGCGCTGCCGCCGCGGCGAGCGGGCTCAGCGTGGCCGGAGCCGACGGGGCGCCCGGCGACCCGAGCGTGGACGCCGGCCCCGACGCCGACGTGACGGATCTGGCCGGTACTCCGGCCGGTGGCGTCACCGACGGTTCCGTCGCCGAGGTCCATGTGCTGGGCGGCGAGACGACCATGCGGCACGACAGCGTGTCCGCGGAGGCGGACGAGGACGGTCTCGACCTCGCCTCCACCGATCCGTCCGCCGAGCCGGCCCGCCGGCGGCGCCGTCGGCGCGGTGGTCGCGGGCGCGGCACCGGCTCCGGCACCGTTCGCGACACGAGCTCGGAGCCGGGCAGTGACGGCGACGTCGGTTCCGACGCCGACGACCACGCCCCCCGGGCCGAATCCGCCTGACACACCCGCACGAAACCGCAGGGCTCCGGTGACATCCGGGGCTCTGCGGCATGTCCGGGGCTCTGCGGCACGTCTGGAGCCCTGCGGCACGTCAGGGCCTGGCGCGCAGCGCTATCCGCACCCAGCTGGGCCGTCCGCAGGCCGGGCAGCGCAGGAGCGACGGGTGTCGCAGCGGCAACGGCAGGTGCATGCTCGGGGTGAGCACCAGAAGCGCTCTCCACAGGCCGACCGCGCTGCTGCGACCGCAGCGGGAGCAGGCGATGGCGAGTGTCGGCCGCCGGCTCCCGGGCGGCCGCACCCCGCTGTAGAGGGCTCGCTTACCGTGCGCGTCGCGGCCGATCGAGGCCCCGCGCCCGCGGGCACTGTCGGTCGCCGGCATGTCGACGACCCGCTCCCGCAGCGGCACGGGCCTGGAGGCAGGGATGCCGGCGCCGCCCCGCCCGGTGCCGCCCAACCCGGCGCCGCTCACCGCCCCGTCCGTGCGGGCACCGCCGGTGTCCTGCCCGGACGCGCTACGGATACCCCCCGCCGTCCCCCGCGGGCGCAGGCGCTCGAAGCCTGCTGACGCGCGCGGGTTCACACCGGCGCGCCGGATACGGCGGCGCCCGGCCCGACAGTCCGCGCGGGCGGGCGGGCCACGGGGGGCACCGGTGGCCGCCCGTCGGGCAGCCGCCGCGGCCCGCCCCGGCCAGGACCGGTGCCAGGTCCGGTGCCAGCAGTGATGCCGGAGCCGGAGCCGGAGTCCTGTCCGGCGATGGCGCGGGCATGCGCCCGGTACGCCTCCGCCCCTTTCGAGCGGGACGCGGTGGTGAGGATCGAGCGGCCCAGACCGGGTGCCTCGGCGAAACGCACCGACCGGGCGATCGGCGGCTCGAGGATCGTGACCTCGTAGCGGGTGGCGACGTCCAGCATGACGGCGCGGCTGTGCGCGGTACGCGCGTCGAAGAGGGTGGGCAGGACCCCACGGACCCGCAGCCGCGGGTTCGTCAGCCGCTGGACGTCCGCGACCGTGTCGAGCAGCTGCCCGACCCCGCGGTGGGAGAGCGTCTCGCACTGCAGCGGGATGACGACCTCGTCCGCGGCCGTCAGCCCGTTGATGGTCAGGACGCCGAGCGACGGAGGGCAGTCGACGAGGACGAAGTCGTACTGGTCGGCGACCTCGTCGAGGGCGAGGCGAAGCACGTGCTCCCGCCCGGTGCGGGACAGCAGAATCGCCTCGCAGCCGGCCAGCTCGATGGTGGCGGGCAGCAGATCGGCGCCGTCGGGGGTCGGGCGGGTGACGATCCCGGCGGGCAGCCGGCCGAGGAGCACGTCATGGACGGAGAGTTCCAGCACGTCGGGGTCGAGGCCGAGGGAGAAGGTCAGGCACGCCTGCGGGTCGAGGTCCACCAGCAGGACACGCTGACCGAGCTCGCTCAACGCGGCGCCGAGGCTCGCCACCGAGGTGGTCTTGGCCACGCCACCCTTCTGGTTGGCTACAGCGAGAACCCGGGCCACACCGATCAGTGTGGCAACTGAAACAGCCTGACGACAACACTATGTGTGACTGAATCTTGCGCTGGCGGCAACCGTGGGGACGAAACCGCCCAAGCGGGGACGCACCAAGGGCGCCTTTCGTGAGATCTCCGGAGCATTGGTGCCGCGAGCCGTGTTCCGGGCGCTACCGGGGGCAGGGCCCCCTCCGGGGCAGCGCGCACAGCGCACAGCTCACACCCACCAGGCCGACCAGAGGGAGCCATCAGCATGCTTGAGGCCGCCGGCTATCTGCTCGTGGCCGTGCTCCTGATCGCCGGCAACGCACTGTTCGTCGCGGCCGAGTTCGCGCTGGTGGCCGTCGAGCCGCACCAGGTCGCCGAGGACGCCGAGGCGGGCGAGCGCCGCGCCGGCGTCGTACTGGGAGCGGTGCGGTCGCTGTCGTTCCAGCTCTCCGGCGCCCAGCTGGGCATCACGGCGACGTCCCTTGCCGTCGGGTATCTCGCCGAGCCCGCCATCGCCACCCTGCTGCGGCCGCCGCTGGAGGCGATCGGGCTGCCGCCGGCACCGAGCGGGTTCGTCGCCATCACCCTGGCTCTGGTGCTGGCGACCGTGACGCAGATGGTCTTCGGCGAGCTGGTCCCGAAGAACTGGGCGATCTCCGAGCCGGTACGGGTCGCCCGGGCGGTCGCGCCGGCGCAGGTGCTGTTCTCCCGGGTCTTCCGGCCGCTGATCAGCCTGCTCAACGGGGCCGCGAACGTGCTGGTGAGGGCGGTGGGCGTCGAGCCGCAGGACGAGCTGCGCACTGGCCGTTCCTCCGAGGAGCTGGGATCGATCGTGGCGTCGTCCGCCGAGCACGGGACGCTCCCGGTCACCACGGCCTCCCTGCTGAGCAGATCACTGCGGTTCGGTGACCGCCACGCGTCGGACGTCATGACACCCCGGATGCGGACCGTGTTCGTCCACGCCGACACGTCTCTCGCGGAGCTGCTCGGGCTCGCCGAGCGGACCGGCCTGTCCCGCTTCCCCGTCCTGCGCGCCGGGCGGGGCACCACTCCCCGCAGCGGCGACGCCGCGGGCGTCGAACAGGCCAACGCCGGCGGCCACACCAACGCCGGCGGCCACACCAACGCCGGCGACCGCGCCAACGCCGGCGACGACGCCAACGCCGGCGACAGCAGGAACGACGGAGACGCCTACGACGTGATCGGTGTCGTCCACGTCAAGGACGCGTTCCGGGCGCCCCCGGCGGAACGCGCCCGCCGCGGCGTCACGGAGTTCATGGTCGAGCCGTTGCTGGTCCCCGCGTCGCTGCACTGCGAGGTCCTGCTGCACCGACTGCGCCGCGGCGGCCTCCAGCTCGCCGTCGTGATCGACGAGTACGGCGGGATGGACGGCATCGTGACCATGGAGGATCTCGTCGAGGAACTGGTCGGCGAGGTCGACGACGAGCACGATCGGCCGGCGTCGCCGGACGTGGTGGCCCTCTCCGCCGGCCAGTGGCTGCTGTCCGGCCTGCTGCGCCTGGACGAGGTGCGGGAGGAGACCGGCATCAGCCTGCCCGACGGCCCGTACGAGACCGTCGGCGGCCTAGTTCTGGCCCGGCTCGGCCGCCTCGGGAAGCCGCAGGATGTCGCGGTCGTGGACCACAACGAGCTCGTCGTCGTCGCGGTCGACGGCCGGCGCATCGACCGCGTCCGCCTCGTCGCCGCGCCGACCGCGGGGGCAGCCACGACCGCTGCGACCACCGCGGGCCGGGCGGACCACCGATGAACCTGCTGGCTCTCGCCGCCGGGCTGCTCCTGCTCGCCGGGAACGCCTTCTTCGTCGGGGCCGAGTTCGCGCTGATCTCTGCACGCCGTGACCGCGTCGAACCGCTCGTCGCAAGCGGCGACAAGCGCGCGGCCGCCGTCCTGGCGCACATGGAGCACCTCTCCCCCATGCTCGCCGCCACCCAGCTCGGCATCACCGTGTGCTCGCTGGCGCTGGGCTCCGTCGCCGAGCCGGCGATGGCCCACCTGCTGGAATCGGGCCTGGACGCCGCCCACGTTCCGTCCGACGCCCAGCATGTGATCGCGTTCGCGATCGCCCTGCTCATCGTCGTCTCGCTGCACATGGTCCTCGGCGAGATGGTCCCGAAGAACCTCTCCATCGCCGGGCCGGAGCGCGCCGCGCTCTGGCTGGGCCCTCCCCTGTTCGCGTTCGCCCGCGTCACGCGCCCGTTCATCATGTTTCTGAACGCCTTCGCGAACGCGATCCTGCGGCTGCTGCGCGTCGATCCGCAGGACGAGCTGGCCTCCGCCTACACCCCGCAGGAGCTCGGGGCGCTGATCGGGCAGTCCCGGCAGGAGGGCCTGCTGCACCCGGGCGAGCACGAGCTCCTCACACACGCCCTGCAACTGTCCGGCCGCACCGCCCGCTCGGTGATGGTGCCGCTCGCGGACACCGTGACCGTCCCGTGGACGGTCACGGCCACCGAGCTGGAGCGGAGGGTGGCCGAAACCGGGTTCTCCCGCTTCCCGGTCCGTGCCGACGCCGAGCTGGCCGGCTTCCTGCACGCGAAGGACGTCCTGGGGATTCCGGCGGAGGCCCGGGACGAACCGCTGCCGCCTCGGCGCCTGCGGCCGATGGCGCGGATACCCGTGGACCTGAACCTCGACGAGGTCCTGCGGCTCATGCAGCGGACGAGGAGCCATCTCGGCCGCGCCGTGGACGCGACCGGCGCCACTCTCGGCGTCGTGGCGATGGAGGACGTCGTGGAGGAGTTCGTCGGCGAGGTCGAGGACGCGAGCCATCGCGATACCGACGCGGCGGACACCGCCGATGCCGCCAGCCCCTGACAGTGGGAACCCACCGCCGGCTCCGGCCCGTGACCGCCGTTCCGGCCGGGCCCGCGGTGCAGGCGAGCCCGGCCGATCAGACGAGCGCGACCCGGCCGGACGGTGCGGGTCGGGTACAACCGCCGTGCCTGGTCAGCCCGCGGCCGGCGCGGCGCTCTGGACGACCTCGAACGACCACAGGGTGGCCCCGCTTGCGGCCGGTCCGCCGTGGCCCGGCTGGCCGCCGTGACCGCCCGGGGCACCGTTGCCGGCCGGGGCACCGTTGCCGGCCGGGGCAGCTGTGGGCGCTCCGCCGGGATGGCCGTGGGCCCCAGGCGCGGCCTCGGCGCCCGCGGCCCGGTGCCCCTCGCTGAAGGCCATCGAGGACTGCCACTTCTGGAAGTCCTCCTCGCTGCGCCAACGGGTGTAGACGAGGTAGGTGTCGGTTCCTTCCAGGGGCCGCAGGAGCTCGAACCACTCGAATCCGTCGGCCTTCTCGACCATCCCGGCGCGGCCGGCGAACCGCGACTCCAACGTCTCCCGCATCGCCGGGGGAACCGTCAGGACATTGATCTTCACGACACTCATGTCCGCCACGGTAGTGCGCGGCGGGACGCTGCGGCGGGGCCGGCCCCACGACCGTCCCATGCCTGTCGGGGCTGGCGACCGAGCCGGCGCCAGCAGCGGCACGTGCGGGAGACCGGCGTCCGGGCCGGTGCCCGGGAGGCCCCGCCACCACCGCCGGCAGTGGTCACTACAGTCGGCGGACGTGTCCCGTCTCCCCCGTCTCGCCGTGCTCATCGAGGCCGGCGCTGTTTCCCAGGACCCCTCTCCCCGGAGCCCGTCCCGCGCGAGTGCGGACCCGCAGGCACGCGGTTACGCCGGGGCGACCGCGCTCGTCTCCCTCGTCGACAGCGGGCTGGACGCGATCGCCGTGGTCGCGGGTGGCGCCGGCCTGGCAGCCCGCGCGGCAGCCCGGGAGCTTGGTGAGTTCGGCCTCGTCGACCGGCTCACTGTGCTGCCCGAGCCGCTCGTGCTGCGCGCCGGGCCTGGCGGACGCCGCCCCTTCACCGTGCTGGGCGGTGCGCCGCAGCACGGGCCGGAGCAGCTGCCCGATCAGGACGCGGTCGTGCTGGTCGGCCCGCCGGCCGGCATCGGACCGGTGCGCTGGGACACCCCTGGGCCGCCACCGCCGCCCGAGCTCGTCCGCGGAGCCGATGGCTTCTTCGGCGGTGTCTTCCACCCTGAGCTGGAAGGCGTGTTCCGGGTCTCATCCGATCCGGAGCTGGCCGGGCCGCAGGGGCGGTGGATCGGCGAGTACGTGCGGGGGCGGTACCTGCTCCCGTCCCGTTCGGTGATGGTGTGCGGCGCCGGACGGGTCGCGGGCCTTCCTGGGCGAGGTGGGCTGGTCTCGAGGCCGGACGGGCAGGCTGCCGCTGCCAGCCGGCGCTACCTGAAGGCGCTCGCGAAGGAGATACGCCGAGGCCACGCCCGCGCGTCCCGCGCCGGTTACCCGCTGCCCGTACCCGCCTGCCAGGCCTGACTCGGCCCGGCAACCGCCGGGGACCCGGAGCCTCCGAACTCGGTGTCACCGGATTCGGAGTCACCGGATTCGGAGTCACCGGATTCGGAGTCACCCGCGCCGGGGGCTGCACGGGCGGCCGAGGCCGGCCCGGCGGCCGCGGCAGCCTCGGCGGCGGCGGTGACATACACCGGCGGCGGCTCGGGCTCGGGCTGGCGGCGCCAGACCGAAAGCTGACACAGGCCAGGCTCGACGGTCCAGGTGCGGCCGTCGAGGTGGTCCTCGATGCGGAGGGGAAGCCGCGCCCCGGGTTCCGCAGCCCGGCGGTGCCCCCAGGCGTGGGCCGCGTCCCAGCTTTCGAAGACACCCACGAACTGGTCGTCCCCGTCGAACACCTGGTAGCGGCAGGCCTCGGCGACCGAGCGGTCGATCTCGGCACCGCCCCGGCCGCCGCCCACCGCCCCGGTGGTTCCCCCCGTCTCAGCCAGTCGGGCCGCACCGGCTGCGCCAGCCGGCCCGACCCGGCCCACCGACCCGGCGGCCCAACCCACCGGCCCGGCGGCGCCCGCGGTGTGCACTGGACCCGCGGCTCGCGGGACACCGACCGAACGCGCCCCGAGGGCCCCGTCAGGACCCGCGAACACCGATCCGACGAACCCGCTGGACCTCGATCCGGTCGCACCCACCGCGTGGGCGCCTACCCAGCCCTCCATCACGATCACCCCGTCCACCAGCGACGACGCCCCGTGAGGGCGGGCCGACCTGGCCACCAAAAGCAAGATACCGGACACTCAGTGTCAGTCTGGCCATGCGATCGGCGCACATGCATTCACCATGATTGTGCATCCATTGTTTCAAGGCGCCGGCAACTTATGCTGAGATCATGACCCTCAGGCTACATTGGCACGCAAACCGTTATATTCAGCAAACTATTTAAATGGACACAAACTCGTGGTAACCCCGCGGCGGCGGAGATCGCTCCCTGTTTGGTGTACTCAGCTCCGTACGCCGCGCGTCCCGCGGGTATGCCCCGGCGCTGCCGAAAACACCGCGACACGGGGTGTACAGGCCAGGTGTATGCCCCGGCCGGGCAACAGCCGGGCAGGGATGACGCGCAGAGCGCCCACGAAAACAGCCACAGAGAGGCACCATGTCCGAGCTCACCATCGGGGGAAGTCCCACAGTGCGCCGCCGGCGGCTCGGCGCCGAGCTCCGCCGGCTACGCGAGCAGGCCGGCCTGTCCGCGGACGACGCCGCACGCCACCTGGAATGCTCGCCGTCGAAGATCAGCCGGGTCGAGACCGGGCGGACCCCGGCACGCATCCGCGACGTTCGCGACCTGCTCGAGCTCTACGGGCTCCACGACACTCCCGAACGGGAGACCCTGCTGGACCTGGTGCGCCAGTCGAAGGAGCAGGGCTGGTGGCAGTCGTTCGGGGATGCCGTTCCGGAGTGGCTGGAGACTCTGATCGGTCTGGAGGGCGACGCCGACACCATCCTCACCTACGAGTCCGTGCTGGTCCCCGGGCTGCTGCAGACCGAGGAGTACGCCCGCGCCCTCGCACTGGACTTCGACCGGGACGGCTCACCGACCGACGCCGAGCGCACGGTGGCGCTCAAGCGGGAGCGGCAGAAGCGGAGCGGCCGGAGCGGCCGGCCGCTGGTCCACGCGCTCCTCGACGAGGCGGTCCTGCGCCGGCCGGTGGGCGGGCCGGACGTCCTGCGCGGGCAGCTGGAGCACCTGCTCGCGGAGGCGGCCCGCGGGCGCGTCATCATCCAGGTGATCCCGTTCCAGGCCGGCGGCTACCCGGCTCAGGGCTTTCCGTTCACTCTTTTCGAGTTCCCCGACACGCGGGACCAGCCTGTGGTCTATCTGGAAGCTCTCTCCGGCGCGGTCTACCTGGAAAAGGCACACGAGGTGCGCCGCTATAAGGTCGCGTTCGAGAAACTGCGGGCCTGCTCTCTCGGTCCTGACGAGGCAGGTGCCATGATCATGCGCATAGTCGAGAAGGTGAAACAGGGTGAAGGCATACACGGCCAGCGGCGGTAAGGGTGGCTTCGAGTCTCTCCACTGGAGGACGAGCAGCCACAGCCAGCCGCGCGGGAACTGTGTCGAATGGGCACCCGGAACGGGTTCCGCCTACGTTCGCGACTCCAAGGACCGCGCCGGAGGCACTCTTGAGTTCTCCGGGCGGTCGTGGTCGTCGTTCGTCAGCGCCGTCCGCGCCGGCGACCTGGCCTGACGGAACCAGCCGGGGCTGATCAGCCCGCCGTCCGGCTCGTCGCGGTGCCTCCCGAGGGCCGCGATCGGCCGGCGGCGGGGCGCTGCTGGGCGGCGCAGGCGGCAGCCACCTGCGCCGGCGTCGGCACAGGTCACGATGCCGACGACATCTCTGACGCCTCCGAGGCGCCCAACGCGCCGGAACCTGCTGCCGTCAGATCGTCAGGTCGAACTCGCCGTCGGCGAGTCCGGCGATGAAGTCGTCCCACTCCGCGTCGGTGAACAGCAGGACAGGGCCGACCGGCCGGTCGGAGTCCCGCATCGCCATGCCGCCAGGGATCCGCGCCACCTCCACGCGGTTGGGCTCATCGCCCTCCGGACGGGCCGAACGCCATGAGGCGGTGGCGAGGTCGCGATGGGAGAGATCGAACTTGCGCGGCACCGGAACAGCCCCTGACCTGTCTGAAACGGACATCTGGACCCGGCCGCCGGGCGGCGAGCGACACGCCCCGGACCGCGTCACCCCTGCGGGTAAGGGTAGAAGGCGCGGCGCCTGAAACCGGGTAGGAGCATCGGCGCGTCACTCGCCCGGCATCAACCTGCCACCCGCGGTCACTCGCCCAGCCCGGCCCAGGGCTCGCGGTCAGGCGTGACCTCCCGCCCCTGCGGGCAGTGCCGCCGGAAGTCGCACCAGGAACAGAGCGTGCCGGGCCGGGGCGGGAAGGCCGCGTCGCGGTCGGCCCCGGCCCGCAGCCGCTCGGTCGCCTCGGTGACGTCCCGCGCCACGGACTCGGCGCGCCGCACATGACGGGCCAGCGACTCCTCGGTGTGCTCGGCGGCGGCGACCGACCCGGTCGGCAGATGGTGCAGCTCCACCCGGCGGCACGGGGTCCGCAGCATCCGCCCGGCGGCGAGCGCGTACAGGGCCAGCGCGGACGAGCCGCGGGCGTCGGCGTCGTCGAGGGGGCGCCGGCCCGTCTTGTAGTCGACCACAACGAGCTCACCGCCGCGCTCGTCGAGGCGGTCGACGCGGCCGTGGAAGGCCAGCTGCTCTGTCCGGGTCGCCACCTGGCGCTCGACCGCGCGCGGCTCGGCCGCCGGGTCAAGACCGGCGGTGTACCCCTCCACCATCGCGGCGGCGCGCTCCCGCCAGGCCGCGGACTGTGCACTGTCGCGGAAGCCGTCCTCGACCCAGGCCGTCCGCAGCAGGGAGCCGGCGCGCTCCGGGGTGCGGGCCGGCAGTGGCACCTCCCACCAGCGGTGCAGCGTGTTGTGCACGCTGATACCCAGGGATGTGTGCGCCCACGGCGGGCCCTTGGGCGGGGCCGGCCGATCCAGGTAGATCATCCGGTACTTCCGCGGGCAGTCCTCGAACGCCGCCAGGCGGGACGGGGTGCAGGAGAACAGCCGACGGGGCATCCCGGCCAGCTCCATCTGGTCCATCAGCCGATCATCTCACCGCCGTGACTCGCGCCAGGTCTCACATACGTACCTTCTGGACGGCGCGAACCCCGCCTGGCATGCTCGGTCCATGCGGTTCGTTGGGTCTCAGGCGCGCGCGATGGCGCTGCCGACCGGGACCGCACCACGGGCCGGGCGCGGGCGGCCGGTGGCCGGCCGGGTCGACCCTCGTCCACCGCAAGCGTTTTATGGGGGCCGGGTACGGTCCCCGCACTGCCGCTGATCCCACGCGGCTCCGCGCCAGACCGCAGCCCGGCAACCCCCGGGCCCTTCGTGGCGCGGGTAACGCCGAGCCCTACCGAAGGGCCCCCACCGTGACGAACGTCGTCGACGCCTCCAGCTCCGCCGCCGCGGCCGGCAATGCCGCGTCCGCCGAGCCCGAGACGGCCGCCGCGCCCGCCGCCGTGCCGACCATCTCCTCCATCGACGAGGGTCGCCACCTCATCGATGACATCGACGCCAGGCTGCGCGCGCTGGTGAGCACCCGCCAGGAGCTGTCCCGCCAGGTGCAGGCCCTGCGGGCCGAGGCCGGTGGGCCGCGGGTACAGCACGGGCGGGAGAACGCGATCATCTCCTCCTGGGCGGACGAGCTCGGCCCCCGGGGAGCCGAGATCGCGCTCGCCGTGCTGACCCTCTGCCGCGGCAACCTCCCGTAGGCCCCTCGGCCTCCCGCCGGCTCGCCGCCCGACCTGGTCAGTCCGGTCTGCGGGACCTGCCGGACCTGGCTGGGCCACTGACACCGCCGCGCGGGGCCGCCGTCTCCTCCGGGCGCTGGCGGCGTTCCCGCCGGTCCCTGCGCGTCCGCTCCCCGCGAGCCCCGGCACCCCCGTCGGAGTTCGCGCTGTCAAGGTCGGCGAGCAGGGCCTTCAGCTCGGAGCGCAGGAAGTCCCGGCTGGCCAGCTCGCCGATGGAGACCCGCATCGCGGCCAGTTCCCGCGCCAGGTACCCGGTGTCGTCCTGGAGGCGCACCGAGGTCTCCCTGTCCTGCGCGAGGTTCGCGCGGTCCCGGTCATCCTGCCGGTTCTGCGCCAGCAGGATGAGCGGCGCCGCGTAGGCCGCCTGCAGTGACAGGGCGAGGGTCAGGAAGATGAACGGGTAGTTGTCGAAGCGCGCCGGCGGCGGCGCGACGATGTTGTAGACGACCCACACCACGACCACGACGGTCTGCGCGGCGATGAAGCGGGCGGTGCCGAGGAACCGCGCGATCCGCTCGGCGGCACGCCCGAACGTCTCCGGCTCGTAGCTGGGCCGCAGATGGGCCCGGCGCGTCGGGCGCGGCTGGTCGAGACGCTCGCCGCGCCTGCGCAGCAGTCTGGTCACGAGCCCGCCGGATCGCCGACCGGTGACACGCCGGTCGGTGGGGCGCCGACAGCCGCCCGCGGCGCGCCCGGCCCGGTCCGGTTCACGGCATCCGAGGCGAGCTGGCGTTCCCTCCAGTCGGAGGGGAGCAGGTGGTCCAGCACGTCGTCCACGGTCACCACCCCCACCAGGCGTCCCGCGTCGTCGAGGACGGGCGCCGCGACCAGGTTGTACGAGGCCAGGTGACGTGTCACCTCAGGTAGCGGGGTGTCCGGGCGCAGCGGGGTGATGTCGACGTCGATGACGCCGCCCACCAGCGTGCTGGGCGGCTCCCGCAGCAGCCGCTGGAAGTGCGCGAGCCCCAGGTAACGCCCGGTCGGCGTCTCGTACGGCGGGCGCACCACGTACACCTGGGCGGCGAGTGCCGGGGAGAGCTCGGGTTCACGCACCCGCGCCAGTGCCTCGGCGACCGTGGCGTTCGGGGCCAGCACCACCGGCTCGCTGGTCATCATGCCGCCGGCGGTGTCGTCGGCGTAGACCAGCAGCCGGCGCACCGGCGCCGCCTCCTCGGGCTCCATCAGGCGCAGCAGCCGCTCGGCCTCGTCGGTGGGCAGCTCACCCAGCAGGTCAGCGGCGTCGTCCGGGCCCATGGCCTCCAACACGTCGGCGGCCCGCTCCGCGGCGAGGCCACCGAGCAGCTCCACCTGCTCCTCCTCGGGGAGCTCCTCGAGGACGTCCGCCAGCCGCTCGTCGTCGAGCGCCGCCGCGACCTCCGCGCGCCGTTTGCTCGACAGATGGTGCAGCAGTGACGCCAGGTCGGCGGGGCGCAGCCGCTCGAAGGCGGCCAGCAGGTTGGCCGCGCCCTGGCCCTCCTCCGGCAGCGTGAAGCCGGTGACCTCGTCCCAGCCGACGGTCCGGACCTCGCCACGGCGCCCCTTGCCGACCCGCACCGCGACCTGGTCGAGGAGCCAGTCCCCGCCGCGGGTCGGCTCGATGGCGGCATCGACGACGGTCACCTCGCGCCCCTGCGGGGCGGTGCCGTCCACGGACGGCTCCACCCGCGGCGGCAGCAGCGTGACCCGGCGGTCGAGCAGCTCGGCGAGTACCCGGGTCTCGTTCGGGCGCTGCGCGAAACGGCGCCAGCTCAGCCGCGCCGAGGAGAGCACCACGGCGCCGGACTCGACGCCGGTGACCCGGGAGATCGGCACGAAGATGGGGCGCCGCTGGACCTCCACGGCCAAGCCGAGGACCCGCGGGGGCTCGTGGCCCAGCCGCAGCGTGACGATCACATCGTGGACCCGGCCGACCTGGTCGCCGTTCGGGTCCAGGACCAGCAGCCCGGCGAGGCGCCGGCAGTAGACCCTGGAGGGGCCCTGTCGCGCTGTCACCGCCGCCCTCCCGCGAGGCGTGCACCGGCCAGGCGGCCGTCAGGGGCGGGGGAAACCGGGGCCGGCGCCGCGTGCGACGGTGCCGGAGGCGCAGGGGTCACGGCCGGAGGCTACCCGCGCGCCGCCCGTCCGCAACACGCCGGGACGCGAGACCGCGCGCATCACATCAGGCCGCACCCGTCAGCCGCCGTGCCGCGGCTGCCGTGCCGCGGCTGCCATGCCCGTCGGCCGCCATGACACAGCCGCCATGACACAGCCGCCATGCCACGGCCGCGCCGGAGGTGGCCTAGTACTCCAGCCGGACTTTAGTGATCATTTTGATCTGATGGGTCATGGTTGAGATGCGACGTTGAGGTGGAGCCGGTCCAGGCACGCAAGAGGCCACCGGTGATCATCGAGGTTTGTGACGACTCTCGAAGATC